>JBBRXD010000012.1:0-20281 GCA_038248775.1 Lysobacterales bacterium
CGACCCGCGCGGTGGCTACTTCAGGGCGGGTGGCGTGTACATGCCGTCGATTGTTGCGGAGATCGGTAGCGTGGTTGAAGAACACCTGAAGTCGATCGGCATGATCGCCAGCGCCGGCATGGACGAGGCGCAACGCACCCTTGTCGCGCAAAAACGCGCCGCCTATGAAAAGCAGCAGGTTGCACCGGACACCGCCGCTTCCGATGGATTTCCACCCGGCGCGAGCTTGTGCCTGAAGTGCAACACCCAGGCCATGGTGATGATGGACGGCTGCCAGACCTGCCTGTCCTGCGGCTATTCAAAATGCGGTTAAGTGTGTGCAAAGACGCCCATCGACTGCATTCCCGGGATTGGATCACGCTTGATCGGCTTGGCCTGGGTTAGTGTGCGGCCAGGGCTCGTCTGCTTTGGTCCACCTTTTGCGTTGCGCAAAGCCTGCAGGTCGCAGGTCGACGATTTCCATGGCTGGGCTTATTGGCATGTCTGGCGTTGGGATGGGCTGGCGCCGCCGCGCGACAGCATGGAACAGCAGACCTACCTGCGCAGCCGTTCGCTGACCCAGGGATTCGTGCGCGCTAGCCGGGGCAGGGACATAATTGGAGAACCGATCCCTGCCGGATCAGAAATCTTCGTGAAAGCCTGAGGGGTATGCGATGAAAGCCAGCCGAGCCTTGGCATCAAATCTTCTGGTGGTCGCGCTAGCGGCTGCTTTTTATGCACTGCCGGGGTCTGTCGCGCAAGCCCACCAGTCGCCTTCGCATGAAGTTTTCCAGGCCCAGAAGATCGACCAGTTGGGTCAGCTCGCCTTCCCCACGTCGACGAAGTCACCGGAGGCGCAATCAGCCTTTGTAGAAGGCATGCTGCTGATGCACCTGTTCGAATACCAGTACGCGCAACTGGCCTTCCGGAAGGCTCAGTCACTCGATCCCGATTTCGCCCTCGCCTATTGGGGCGAAGCCATGACCGCGACCCATCCGGTCTGGAACCAGCAGAACATGGCCGCGGGACGCGAGGCGCTGGCAAAGCTGGGCGCTACCGCGCAAGCACGTGCCGACAAGGCGCCGACAGCGCGCGAGAAGGCCTGGCTGGACACCGCCGAGATTCTTTACGGCGAAGGCAGCAAGCGTGAGCGAGACGCCCGCTTCGCCCAGGCGATGGATAAGATTTCGCGCGACTACCCTGATGATGACGAGGCAAGATTATTCCACTCGCTGGGCCTGCTGGGCCTGGCGCAGGGCGAGCGCGACCTGCCCAATTTCCTTGCGGCGGCGGACATTGCGAAGGCGGTTTATCGGCGCAATCCGGAACATCCGGGCGCTGCGCATTACTGGATCCACGGCATGGACGATCCGGAGCACGCTGCGGGTGCACTGGAGGCCGCGCGCAGCCTGTCCAGGATCGCGCCGCGTGCCGGCCACGCCCAACACATGACAGCGCACATCTTCATGGCCCTTGGCATGTGGGACGACGTGGTGGCGTCGAATGTCTCGGCTATCAGCACGGTGGACACGCAGCGGCAGGCACGCGGCCAGCGGGCCTTCACCTGCGGCCATTACGTGGAGTGGCTCGGGTACGGCTATTTCCAGCTCGGGCAGGAGGACAAGGCGCTCAAGCTGCTTGCCGATTGCGAGCGCGATGGTCCCGAAGCGGTGGCCTGGTTCCGCAGCAACCCTTCGGGCGCATTGGGCCCGACCGACACGCCCGACATCCTGCAGGATCGAATCGCCTCGTCGCTGGTGCTGATGCGGGGCATGGCCATTGTTGATTCGGAGCCGTATCGAAAACAGGCTGCGGCCACACCACGCGAATTGACGCAGAAGGGGAGCGAAGGCGGCTGGGAATTGTTTGCACGAGGCTTCGCGCAGGCGACGACCGGCGATGCCGCAGGCGCCGGGAAAACGCTGGGCCAGCTTCGCGCATTGATGGCCACCGCGCCGGCAGCGGATGAGTCGGCCTCCACCGAAAAGTACCTGCAGGTGATGGAAAACATGCTCGATGGCGCGGTGAAGCAGGCCAGTGGCGACATGGACGGCGCACTCGCCAGCGTCGCCGCAGCAGCGAAAACCTACGATGCGATGCCCTTTGATTTCGGTCCGCCGGCTATCTTCAAGCCGCCGCACGAACTGGCGGGTGAGATGCTGTTGGCCGCCGGGCGCCCCGCAGACGCGTTGAAGGAATTCGACCTGGCCCTGAAACTGGCACCTGAGCGCGCGCGGTCGGTGCTCGGTCGCAGCGCGGCGCTGGCCGCGAGCGACGCCGCGAAGCCGGGCAACTAGCTCTACTTCATCGCCTGCTGCGCGCGGGAAGGCCGGGCAAAAACAAACGCCACCTGGGGCGAGCAGGTGGCGTTTGTCGTTGACGTCCTTGTCAACTCGCTGGCGGCGGTGCCGCTGGCGTATCGCGATCTTCTTGATCTGGGGGCAGATTAGCCACAGTCCCAATGGCGCTCCGTTCGCTTCCGCACGTTCGGGGCGCTTGTTTCGGAGCCATTCAGGCCGCGCGGCGGCACCGAACCACTGACCCTAGAAATGGCAAAACGGAAAAACATGGGGCGTTAGGACACCGCACCTGTAACTGAGTCTGTGGCGGGTCAGCGACGGCAAGGCGCAGCGTACAAACGACTGTCTGGGCGGTTTAATCGCTGCCCATTGCGGTCCATTTTGAAAAAAACTTCAAAAACAAGCCATTTTAGGCTTGGCGTAAGCGCTGACATGGCCTACATTTCGTGTGCCTAGGGGAATTCCAGGTAACCATCCATCCACCCAAGAACCATCGGGATACAAAACATGAGCAAAACCAAAAAAGCTGCAACCAAGAAAGCTCCGGCCAAAGCCGCTGCAAAGCCGGGCGTCATGAAGCCCATCAAGGAAGCCCTGAGCAAGTCCGGGCTGGTTGCACACCTGGCCGAAGCCAGCGGCGTTGTTGCCAAGGACGTACGCGCCGTGATGGCCGCCCTCGAGGGCGCCGTGGCTGCTTCGGTCAACAAGAAGGGCGCCGGCTCGTTCACCCTGCCTGGCCTGCTCAAGATCAGCGCCGTCAGCGTTCCCGCCAAGCCCAAGCGCAAAGGTATCAACCCGTTCACCAAGGAAGAGCAGTGGTTTGCCGCCAAGCCGGCGACCACCAAGGTCAAGGTCCGTCCGCTGAAGAAGTTGAAAGACGCCGCAGCCTGATCGCGGTCCAGTCGAAATAGAAAAGGGCCTCGAAAGAGGCCCTTTTTCTTGTCTTGGCGCGCGGCGCGGCAACGACCGCGCGCGCATACGTGAGACAATCAGCATTCGTTTCCGGCGGCACGCGACCGACATGCACCCTGTCCTGCAAACCCTTCAAAAGCATCGCGAAGCCTGGATCCTGTTCGGTTCTGGATTGCTTGTCGGTCTGTTGTTCTTCCTGGCTTGGTGGGTGATGCAACCTTCGGCGCAATCGCCAGGGCAGGTGACGGCGCCCGCGACCCTGGCTGCCGGAAACAAGCCCGGTCAGGCAGCTGACGGCGTGCTTGGCGACATCACGGGCGACTTGCAGCCCGGACCAGCGCGCAATGTGGCCGGCCCCAATGTTTCGCTGAAAGAAATCGGCAGCATCTCGGTACCGCCAGCGCGGGAAGGCAATGGCGCGCAATCGCGGGAAGCGCCGCCCATGACCGATGAAGAGGCGATTGCCGGCGGCCTGTTGGGATCGGACGCGCCGCCGACGTCCCTGCAAACCTATTACGTCGAAGTGACGCGTGGCCCGGGCGCTTCCGAGATCCTGGAGCTTGATGCCAGTTCGCCCGAGCACGCGTTGCGGATCCTCAGGGATTTCCGCGGCAATCCTCGCGTCGTTCGCGGGCCCAGCACACAGCCCTTGCCCTGATCCGCGGCGGCTCAGCCTGCCGCGGCAGCTTCGCTCGACGCTTCTTTCGCGGAGGGATCGCTGAGCTTGAGCAAGCGTCCACCGGCGCCGTCCTCCAGCAACCACAGTTCGCCCGTCGGCCCTTGTTCTACGGCGCGAATGCGCTTGCCCATGTCGTAGCGGGCGGCCTCGCGCGCGCTGTCGCCATCAAACTCGATACGGACCAATGCTTTCGCAGCCAGTCCCGCAGCGAAGCCATTGCCCTGCCAGGCCGGGAATTGGTCGCCCGAGTAGATGATCAGGTCACCCGGGGCGATAACCGGTGTCCAGCTGATTTTTGGCGCCTCGCACTTTGGCTTGGTGGAATGATCGGGAATGTTTCGGCCGTCGTAGTGGTCGCCATTGGAAACCAGCGGCCAGCCATAGTTGCGACCGCGCTTTATCAGGTTGAGCTCGTCACCGCCACGCGGCCCCATCTCGATGGCCCAGAGACGGCCTTTCCCATCAAAGGCAAGGCCGAGCGGATTGCGATGGCCCAGCGACCAGACCTGCGCGGCCACGCCACCCTGATTGGTAAACGGATTGTCTTCAGGCAGCGAACCGTCGTCATTGAGGCGCAGGATCTTGCCGAGGTTTCCACTCATGTCCTGCGCAGGGTCGAATTGCTGGCGTTCGCCTGAGCTGATCCACAACTTTCCGTCCGGTCCGAATGCGATGCGGTGGCCGTAATGTCCACCGCCGTCGGTCTTCGGCTGCTGTCGCCAGATCACGGCCAGGTTGGACAAAGCAGCATCGCCGTTTTCGGCGATGGACAGCCGCGCGCGCGCGACTACCGCGCCACGCTTGCCGCTGTCATCGGCCTGCGCGTAAGTCAGGTACACCCATCCGTTTTCGGCGAACCCCGGGTGCGCCACCACATCGCCCAGGCCACCCTGGCCACCGTAGGCCACCGCAGGCACGCCACTGACCTCGCCCACACGGCCATCGAGGCTGACCAATTTCAGTTTCCCCGCCTTCTCGGTCACCAGTAAATGGCCGTCGGGCAGGAAGGTCATTGCCCAGGGCTCATTGAAACTGGCTATCTCGGTTATCGCGAACGGTGCTTGGACGGCCTTGGGTGCTTCAGCGTCGGCGGTCGCCGCCGCACCGTCTTGCGCGCTGCAGGCGCCCAGCAAGAGCACCAATGAGGAAAGTGACGACAGCAAAAGCGGATGCATGGTGGAGTCCCTCTTGTTGATCGTTGATGCCGCGCCCATATTGCCCATGTTGCCCCTCTGGAGAAACCGGCATGAGCCCATTCGATCTCAGTCCTTTGTCGGCCGAACAACATGCGCGCCTGGCAGCAGGGCTGGACGCTGACGAACGACGCGTGCTGCTTGAGCATGGCACCGAGGCTGCGTTTTGCGGTGTGTTCCTGGACAACAAGCTGGACGGCGTCTATGGCTGCCGCCTTTGCGGGTTGCCCCTGTTCCGGTCCAGCGCAAAGTTTGATTCCGGTACGGGCTGGCCCAGTTTTTTCGCGCCCTACGACATCGCGCATGTCGGCGTGCGTCGCGATACAAGCTACGGAATGATTCGTGACGAGATTGTCTGCACCCGCTGTGGCAGCCACCTGGGCCATGTCTTTCCCGATGGGCCGGCACCCACCGGGGACCGCCATTGCCTCAATTCGCTGTCGCTTGGCTTCACGCCCAATGGCGAAGTCTTGCCCGACCTGCTTGGTCGCGGAAGCCCCGAGGGCAGTCCCGCCGGCTGATCAGCGGTGCATCGACAGCGGGTCGATGCGGTCAAGCGCGCGGCAGCCGTCCCCGACCAGCGGTCGCGCTTGCTGCCAGGTCAGTTGCGAGTTGCCACGGATGGCCTGCCAGCTTGCGGCGAGGAGCTGTTCATGACCGTCGCCGAGCATTTTGCAAAGCACTGCATGTGCCGACAGCGCCACCGCATAGGCCGGCATGGCGTCTTCCCAGGATATGTCTGGGTGGATGCGCCGCACCGATGCAAAGTGGGCGCGGCAGAAGGCGTCATACGCGCCCGGCACATCCATCAGGACTTCGTGCGGCTGCTGGTTCGCGAGTGATTGATCAATGCTGCCGTGACCGGTCAGCAAGGACCTGCAGCGCGCAAGCGCGGTCAGGTCGACCGGCCATTGGTGCGAGGGCAGGGGCATTGGATTCGTGGAAATTCCAGCCAGCCGCCCGGTTCGGGAAACAGGCGTAGCAGCAAGCTCTCGCTGCACCGGAGCGCGTGAAACACCAAGGCTGTGCTGGACGGTAGCGCTCATGAGTGGCAAATTCCCTTTGCGTGAGGACTGCAAATTGCACGAGGGGGACACGACGACTTCCTGGCCGCGTCCCCTTCCCGACAATCTCGCAGAAGATGTTTTAACCGACACTGAAGATTTGCGGCATGGCCGCAGGACGACGAACATGAATGACCAAGCGACCGCCGCAGCGCGGAGGAGACCGATGCTCTGCAGCGCCCTGGCAGTGATGGGATGGCTCTCGTGGCTTCCCGCCAGCGTCGTTGCTGCGGAAAAGAGCGAACTGTTCAAGTGCGTTGACGCCGCCAGTGTCACCAGCATCCAATCCGAGCCCTGTGCGAAGGGCAGCACCGTGGTCTGGCGTCGTGATGCCACCCCCGAGCCCAAGCCCACGCCCGACCAGGCGGCGCTTGCCGAAGCCAAGCGACTGCGCGACATGCAGACGGTGCGCGAACTTTCGGAAATCGTCGAGCGCCGATCGCGGCCGCCGCCGGCCGAGCCGATGGAGGAAGCAAAGCCCAAGGCCGCAGAAGCCAAGCCGCTGACCGCCTGTGAGTCGGCCATGGAATTTTCTGGCTCGGTTCGCGACAAGCAATGGCTGGCGCTGAGCGACGACCAGATGCAGCGCATCTATCGCTGGGTCGCCGAGCAATGCAAGGCGACGCCCGGCGCAAGCGAATAGGCGAACCCGCTTGCGCTTCATCGCACCTGCGCGCGAGGGACTGGACGCGCAATTGTTCGACCAGCCGGTTTTCCATGCGCTCGAGGCGGATCGTGATCTGTTGTTGTCGCCTGGATGGCCCGCATTGGAGCGCTTGAACGAACGGGTCGCCGGCCTGCGCCATGCCATCACCGGCCAATCGATCAGCCTGGTGGCGCCGCTGGAAGCCGACCAGGAAAATTATGAAGCGCGAATCCTGCGCAGCGGCCGGATCGCCACGCGTACCGACAATTGGCACGACTTGTTCAACGCCCTGGTCTGGATGCGATTCCCGTGCATCAAGTCTGCGTTGAACCATGCGCAGGTATGTGACATGGAAGTCGTGGGCAGCCTGCAACGCACGCGACGACAGGCTGCGTTGACCCAATTTGACGAAGCTGGCGCGATCGTGGTGCTGCGTGATGCAGCACTGCTCGATGCCTGGGACCGCCACGACTGGCCAGGACTATTCCTGCAGCGACGTGACGCGTGGACAGATGGCAGCATCCGCCTGCATGTCTTGGGCCACGCATTGTTCGAGCACGCCCTGAATCGGGCGATGCTGCTGGTGGGCAAATGCATCGTGCTGGTAGCTGGCGAGAGCTTGAGTGCCGGGCGCATCGACCAGCAGGTGGCCGACGCCATCCAATCGCGCGGCGCCCTGCTCGATCCGCAAGACTTGCGGCCATTACCGCTTGCGGGCATTCCCGGTTGGCACCACGAGTTCCAGGACGCCGACTTCTATCACAGGCAACCGTGTTTCCGGCCGCTGCGCCCGGGTCGGGTTTATCCGCCGCCCAGCAGCGGATAGGGGTTGATGGCCGTGCCCTGCCACCATTTCTTGTCCGGACCGAGGACGAAGATGGCGAAATGCAGGTGTGGACCGTCGGGAACGGCGTTGCCGGTGCTGCCGACATATCCGATGACATCGCCGCGTCGAACCTGTTGGCCGTCCACCAGCGTTGGCGCGTACGAGTCGAGATGCGCGTAGTAGTAGGCCAGCTTTTCTTCCACGTCGAACTGATAGATCGTCAGGCCACCTGGCTTGCTGTTGAACAGCTTGGCGACGCGGCCGTCCGCCACCGCGACCACGGGCGTGCCACGCGGTGCCATGATGTCAATGGCATCATGCAGGCGACCTTCGCCCCGACTTTGGGTAAACGTATCGCTCAGCTGCCTGGACAGGGTTCCGGATACGGGAATCAGCAAGCCGGTGATTGACCCGGTGGTCGTTGCGGGGATCGGCTCGCTGGTCGGTTCGGACGCCGGCCCGATTTCGACTGGCGGCGTCACGGGCACCTGCATGGGCGGATAGCTCGCAGGTCGTGCCGGTTGCGGTGGCTCGGGAACGATCGGCGCGACTGCCAACTCTTCAGGCGACATCGTCGCGTGCCGTCGGCCTTGGGCCTGCGTCATGCCTGGATCGAGCCAGATCCGATACGTCAGCACGACCGCAGCCGCGCCCAGGAGCATGCCCAGGACGAGGATGGCGAGCCGACTCACGTCAGTCCTGCAGGAGCGCCGTCATGCCAGGCGTCACGGCCTTGGCCAGCAGCAGGGCCGTCCAGTTGGTCAGCCGGATACAGCCGTGCGATTGGGTCTTGCCGATGCGCGAAGGCTCGGGTGTGCCATGGATACCGTAGTGTTCCTTGGACAAGTCCACCCATACCACGCCGACCGGATTGTTTGGGCCCCCGGCGATCTTGGCCTTGGAATGGCTTTCGTCCCCGTCCCAGAACAAGGCGGGGTTGTAGTAGAAGACTGGATTGCGCGCGACGCCCTTGAGCTTCCATTCGCCCAAAGGCAAGGGATCGTGTTCGCTGCCCGTGGTCGCCGGGAACTGCGCGAAGGTCTTGCCGTCCGCATCAACCAGCGACACCGTCGAGTCGGACTTGTCCACTACCACTTTTGCAGTGGCAGGCAGGGGTGCGGTCGGCGTTACCGCCGGAACCATGATCTGTTCGCCAGCGCGCGTCAGGTCCTTGCCGGGATTGAGCTTGGTGAGCAGGGCCGGGCTGGCGTGGAATTTTTCAGCGAGTCCTTCCAGCGCCGAGGTGTAGCCAAGCGCGGACAGCTTCGCTTTTTCCATCATGTCGCTCGGGATGGCCTTGAATGGCCCAGCCACGTCCGCAGCTTCGATGGTGTAGCTCTCGAGCTCTGGACCGGAATCAGTGTTGAGTGCAGTCCAGGTCGCGGCGTCGAGTTCGCCGCTGATGGTCAGCCCCCGATTCGCCTGGAAGCCATTGAGTGCGCGGCGCAGGTTGGAACCGGCAGCGCCGTCGATTTCACCCGGCGAGAAGTACGCGCGGTCCAGCAATACCTGGGCCCGCAGCGTCGTGTCTGCCGGCGCGGCAACCGCGGCCATCACCGACGGTGCGAGCAGGATTGATAGTGCGATTGCACTCACTTGCATCTTGCGATCCATTTGTCAGCTTCCTGCTTGCCTTGAGTTGGATGCAGGATGCACGAGCAAAGATGAACGGACGGCGCGCCACGCTGACTGCGCGGTAAACCAGCGCATCTCGCCTCGCTGTGCGAACACATGCCAACATGCCGTCCGGGGTCGTCCAAGGGTTGACTGCGCCGATCATGTGGCAGGTCGGGGACTTCCCGGCCTGTTTTTTTTACCTGCTAGAATTTGTCGATCCCAACGACGTGCGACAACCATGATCGAACTGGTCGGATTCGACGGCGACGACACCCTCTGGCATAGCGAGGGTTACTACCAATCAGTCCATGACCAGTTCGAGCGCCTGGTCGGCGCCTACGTGGACCTGGCCGATGCCCGCCTGCACGAGCGCCTGCTGGAAACCGAGAAGCGCAACATCCGATTGTTCGGTTACGGCGCCAAGGGCATGACCCTGTCGATGATCGAGACCGCGATCGAGATCACCCATGCGCGCATCAGCGCGACCGACGTGCAGGCCTTGCTGCGCCTGGGCAAGGAGGTCCTTTCGCATCCGGTGGAGCTGTTGCCAGGCATTCGCGACGCGGTGGGCGAGGTGGCGCGCGATTTCCAGGTGGTGCTGATCACCAAGGGCGACCTGTTCCACCAGGAGGCCAAGCTGGCACGCTCGGGCCTGGCAGACCTGTTCCATCGCATTGAAATTGTTTCGGAGAAGGACGAGGCGACCTATCGGCGCGTGCTCGGCGAGTTTTCGCTGGCGCCCTCGCAGTTTGCGATGGTGGGAAATTCGCTTCGTTCCGACATCGAGCCGGTGGTCGCCCTGGGTGGTTGGGGAGTGCACATGCCGTACCACATCACCTGGGCACACGAATTGGAAACGGGCCTGGAAGGCGAGCACCCCCGATACGTGGATGTCGCCAACCCGGGCGAGATCCCCGCTGCATTGTCCCTGCTGCAAGCACGCAAAGGCTGATCCGATGAAACCCCTCACTCGCAAGCGCAAATGGGCACTACGCCTGGTGATGATGCTGGCCCTGGTCGTGCTTGCCGTGCCGCTTTCGAAAAAGTTCGACCCGACGCCGAAGGAACTGGCCGCGCAGCGTGCGCAGTTGGCGAATCGTGATCGCACCGCCCAAGCTTCCCGCGTGGACTCGGCCAGTTTGCTGACGGACGTGAGAACGCTGGCCGACCCGGCCATGCAGGGCCGGGCGGTGGACACGCCGGGGGGAAAGAAGGCGCGCGACTACCTGCTGCAACGCTTCCGCGACCTCGAACTGCAGCCTGTGGGTTCGAGTTTCGAACACGCCTTCAGTTTTACGCCCGGTCGTGGCATCCGCTTCTGGCGCGCGAAATTCTGGCAGGAACGCAAGCCGGTGCCCGGCGTGAACCTGGTCGGGCAGATACGCGGGTCGGTGGACCCCGATTCCGTCATCGTGGTCAGCGCCCACTACGACCACCTGGGCCTGCGCCGTGGGAAGTTGTATCCGGGTGCCGACGACAATGCCTCGGGGGTTGCGGCGATGCTGGCGGTCGCCGCGCATTTCCGGGCCAATCCACCGCGCCATACCTTGCTCTTCGTTGCCTTCGACGCCGAGGAGTCGGGGCTTAAAGGCGCGTTCGCCTTCGTGGAAAATCCGCCAGTGCCATTGCAGTCGATGCTGGTGAACGTGAACTTCGACATGGTGTCGCGCAACGTCGATGGTGAAATCTTCGCCAGCGGCCTGCATGCCAATCCACAGTTGCGGCCGATGCTGGACAAGGTTCGCGGCAACAGTGTCGCCACCATCCTCTATGGGCATGACAAGCCGGGTTTCTATCGGGCGCAGGAGGACTGGACGATGCAGTCCGACCAGGGTGCCTTCCACCAGCGCGGCATTGCCTTCCTGTACTTCGGCGTGGCGGACCACGACGATTACCACAGCCCGGGCGATACCTTCGAGCAGATCGAACCGAAATTCTTCATCTCGGTGACGGACGCATTGATCGAGGTGATGGACGCACTCGATGCCGCTGATGCGGCACAGTTGCGTGGCATCGCGGAGGGCGACTGACATGCCCTGGTGGGCCTGGGGAATCGGAGCGGTAGCCGCGGGCATGGCCAGCGCCATGTTCGCCATGCTCGGCCTGTCGGCTGGCACTGCCTATGGCACCGAGTACCACGTGCTCAGCCCGCGCCAGCGGGTGATGGCCCGGGTGCTGGGCATCGGGTCCATGGCCGCTGCCGTCGCCTTTGGCATGCTTTGCCTCGGCCTTGCTGCCTGGACGCTCGACCTGTTGATGGCCTGAGCGTCCCGCGGCGTTCCGTCAGCGCCGCAACTCGAAACTGATTGGCACCAGCGCGTAGGCCTGAATCGGCCGACCCTTCTTTGTTGCTGGCACGAAATGCCAGCGCTTGAGCACGAATTTCGCCGCAGCATCGTCGAGCATGCGCTCGCCGCTGCTGGTCTCCACCGCGACATCAATCGGCTTGCCGGTTTCGTCCACCAGGATGCGCAGCATCACCAGGCCAGTCAGGCCGCGGCGCAGTGCCTGCGGGGGATACGGCGGCGCCGGCGCCAGGTCGGCGCGGATCTGGGCGAAGCTGGGAGTGGTGGTTTCCGGGAACCGGGTGGTCTCGACTTCTTGGGTAGTGGTGCGCTCCGCGAAAATGTCGTTGGCCTGGGGCTCGGTATTTTCCACCACCACCGGCACCGGCGTGGGCGTGGGCGTTGGCAAGGCCTGGGTTGTCACCGGCTGTGGCCGCGTCGGGTCTGGTGGCGGCGTGGTTGGCGGCGGTATCACGCGCTCTATGGGCACCACTATCAACGGCGTGTTCTTGATGACCCCAGGCGGCGCGACCTGCGCCGGTATCATCAGCATCAGCAGTACTGCCAGGTGCACCACGATGGCCGTGCTGGTCGCGGCGATGCGCTTGAGGTCCAGGGACAGGGAGCGGCTCGGTGCGTGCGCGAGTTGCATGGCGATCTCCAGGCGTAGGTCACAGCCTTGAACGGGCGCGTGCGAACATCGGGGTTAACCGGAGTTGGTCCCGCCTGCGCCGGTCGGACCGGACGCGCCCGGCCTGGCTCTGAAAAGCCTTAAGGGGCAATTCAGGCGCTGCGTTCAGACTAGGCCCGTCCCCAAGGAGCGCCACCATGAAAATCAAGAATTCCCTGCTTGCCCTGGCACTCGGCCTGTCGCTTTCGGGCGCGGTCGCTGCGCAGGTGATCAGCTACAACCCGCGCACCGGTGACGTCTACCTCGACAACCAGCTTGGCTACATGAATGATTACGGCCGCGGCAACCGCGACTATTTCGTGGACGACGTGGTCAACAGCTTTGGTGCCCCGCGCTACCTGGTGAACGACCTGCTCAATACTCGCCGCTGGAATCCCGGCGACGTGTACTACGCCTGCGCAATGGCCTATCAGATGCGTCGTCCCTGTGGCGATGTCGTCAAGCAGTACGACCAGAGCCGCGGCTAGGGTTGGGGCGTGGTTGCCATGCGCATGGGTATCAAGCCCGGTTCCGCAGAGTTCCACGCGCTGAAGGGCCAGGTTGGCAAGTCCAGCGGAAAGTACAAGGCGTACAAGGGTCGCCCGGGTAATTCCGGCAAGCACGACGACGGTGTTCTCCTGTATGACGGTGGCCCGGACCACAAGGGCAAAGGCAATTCCGACAAGGGCAAGGGCAAGTCGGATAAAGGCAATGGCAACGGCAAGGGCAACGGCAACAAGCCCTGAGTAATTGCATGCCTGGGACGGATCAAGCTCTGGTAACCCATCGCGGCGGCTGTCATTGCCGCCGCGTTGTTTTTGAAGTGGACGCGCCGCGCGACCTGGTCGTGCAGGACTGCAATTGCTCGATCTGCCGCAGCAGCGGCTTCTGGCACCTGATCGTGCCGGCCTCGCGATTCCGCCTCCTGCGCGGCGCGGAATTCATCACCGAATACACCTTCAACACCGGCGTGGCCAAGCATCGCTTCTGCAGCGTGTGCGGGGTGAAGAGCTTCTACATCCCGCGTTCCAACCCGGACGGCGTGGATGTCAACGCGCGCTGCCTGGACGAAGGCACCTGCACATCCATTGAAGTCGAGCCTTTCGACGGCAGTAACTGGGAAGCCAACGCCGCGTCACTGGCGCACCTGTCCGGTATCTGAGCCGGGGCGGACAGGCGACACCGATCAGGCCTACGAAATGCGTCCCCGGCAATAATTGCCTTACGATTGCGAATCACGCATTCCAGACCGACCGGCAGATCATGAATCCCGAGGCCTTTATTCCACCGCTCGACGCCGCAATTCGATGAATCCGAGATTCTCGGTCGCACCCATGATGGACTGGACCGATCGCCACTGCCGCGCGTTCCATCGCGTGCTGGCGCCGGGTGCATTGCTGTACACCCAAGGGTCGCCCGGGTAATTCCGGCAAGCACGACGACGGTGTTCTCCTGTATGACGGTGGCCCGGACCACAAGGGCAAAGGCAATTCCGACATGGGCAAGGGCAACTCGGACAAGGGCAAGGGCAATTCGGATAAAGGCAAGGGCAACAAGCACTGAGTAATGCTGCATGCCTGAAACCGTCAAACGCTGGTAACCCATCGCGGCGGCTGTCATTGCCGCCGCGTTGTTTTTTGAAGCGGACGCGCCGCGCGACCGGGTCGTGCAGGAATGCGGAGGCGGCGCAGTCAGCCAGGTTGCCTGTGGATGCTTCCAGCGGGCATCAGGGTCTGGGCGGGCCGGCCTGCATCGCATTGAATTCGCGGCTGGTGGTGAAAATCATCCGGTACTCGACGCCGCCACCGGGACGATCGACCCTAGCTATCAGCGTAGCTTGCATCGGCAGGTCCGACAGGTCGTACAGGCTCATCTGCCAATTGTCGAAGTCCGGCCATGGCTTCCCGGCTACGATGGAGGCCATGCACATCTTGATCCCGCAGGCCAGTCGGTTCACTGACTTGTCACCCGGAAGTGCGGCGAGGGTTTCCTCGAAGAGATCGCGATACTCGCGCATGCGCTTTACCGCGTCGGCGTCCGCGCCTGCCTGCAGTTTCGCCGCGTAGTCGTCGAACTTCGGCGACTCGATAACCTGAAATGCATGCGCCGTTACTGCCTTGTTCTGGAAGTCGATGACGCTGCGTTCGAGAGCGCCCGGCCCACCGGAGGCAGGTACCGCCGATGCGGGAATTGAGTCAAACTCAATTGCCGATCGGGCTTGCGCAGTGGGCGCGGATGGATCGACTACCGCGGTCCCGACCGCCGCAGCCGGGGGTTCTGCTTCCTTCGCCGAACTCGCCGCTGCCTTGCTGGCTTCTGGATCATCACCGAATCGAAGTTGCTGGCCCTTGCCACGTTCCCAGAGTAGAAAGACCACCGCCAACGCGAGTACGACGACCGCGGCAACCATCGGTTTGCTTGAGCGCATCTCGGATCCTGGAGCTTGTCTGAGTCAAGATTAGCATCGTCACTGACGAAACACGGCGGGACCGGCAACAATTGCCTTACGATGCCAGCCAGTACTTCCAGAAAAGATTCTGGACGCCGGAGGCGTACTGGGCATGGCAGGCGGAAGACAGATGAGTCCGAGATTCTCGGTCGCACCCATGATGGACTGGACCGATCGCCACTGCCGCGCGTTCCATCGCGTGCTGGCGCCGGGTGCATTGCTGTACACCGAAATGGTCCATGCGCAGGCGATATTGCATGGCGATCGCGAGCGCCTGCTTGGCTTCGACGAAAGCGAGCACCCGGTTGCCCTGCAACTGGGTGGCAGCGATCCCGGGCACCTCGCGCAAGCTGCCAGGGTGGGCGAGGAGTGGGGCTACGACGAGGTCAACCTCAACGTCGGCTGCCCATCTGACCGCGTGCAAGCCGGGCGTTTCGGTGCCTGCCTGATGAAGGAACCTTCGCTGGTGGCCGAATGCATCGCCGCCATGATCGCTGCGGTAACGATTCCGGTCACCGTGAAATGCCGCCTCGGCGTTGACGAACAGGAGGATTACCAGGCCTTCGTGCAATTCGTGGACACCGTCGCAAAAACCGGTTGCAAGGACTTCATCGTGCATGCGCGCAAGGCGTGGCTGAGCGGCTTGTCGCCCAAGGAAAATCGCGAGATCCCGCCCTTGCGTTACGACTGGGTGCATCGGCTCAAGCTTGAGCGCCCTGCGCTGTGGGTCAGCTTGAATGGCGGCCTGGCAACGGTTGAGGTAAGCCTGGAGCAACTCAATCACGTTGATGCCGTGATGATCGGTCGGATGGCTTACCACGAACCTTACCGGCTGCATCTGCTCGATTGCGCGTTGTCGGGTCGCGAGCCGCGGACCCGCGAAGCCCTGCTGCGCGACTACTTGCCCTACGTGCAGCGCCACCTCGACAAGGGCCTCGCACTCAAGCACATCACCCGCCACATCCTCGGCCTTTTCCATGCACAGCCGGGCGGCCGCGCCTATCGACAAATCCTCAGTGAAGGTGCGCCGCGCGGCGATGCGGGCCTTGCGTTGCTGGAAAAAGCCATCTCAGTTACCCGGCCTTCGGAGCAAGCCGCGTGATCACCCGCGACAGCCATCAATTCAGCCACTTCGCACGAAATGCGCCTGTTGATTTTGGTCCCACCACGGCGAAGGCGGCATTCCTGATTGCACCGGATGGTTTTGCCCTGGCCGAACAATCCGCCAGCGACAACCGCTACATGGACCTGCGCGTGTCGGTGGATCCGCAACTGGCGCTCGCCCAGCATCGGGGTTTACAGTGCGCGCTGTCGGAAACGCTGCCGACGATCTGCTTCCCCGGCAATCCGGCCACGCCCGATGCGCAGTTTCCCAACAACGTGTTCGCCACGTCACGTGGAAAACTCATCCTCGGCCATATGCGCCATCCCGTGCGCCAGGCCGAAGTGGATCGAGCCGATATCCGCGCTTTCTTCCGTGACGTGTTGCGCTACGGGGAAGTGGACCTGCGCAAGCAACCGGGCATCTGCGAACTCACCGGTTCGCTGGTCATCGACCATCGCCGCGGGCTGGGTTTCTGCGGTCTGTCGGAGCGCTGCGACGAAGTTGGCGCGGCCGCAATGCACGAAGCCTTCGGACTGCGCGCCACGCTGATGTTCAACCTGGCCGCGCACGAGTATCACAGCAATGTCGTGCTCAGCATCCTGGCTGGAAGGGCCGCCGTCATCGCCGACGATGGCTTCGCCGATCCGGCGGTTGCCGAGGCCATTGCCGAGCTCTATCCGCGTCAGGCCTTGCGCTTGAGCCAGGCCGAGAAGGCTGCCTTCGCCGGCAACTGCCTGGCCCTGTCGGAAGACACGGTCTGGATGAGCCAGGTGGGCGCCCGGGCGCTTAGCCCGGCCAATCGGGCCATCCTGGCCTCGGCCGGATTCACGCTGCGGTGGGTGGACATGAGCGAAATTGAGAAAGCGGGCGGCTCCCTGCGCTGCTGCGTGGCCGAGGTTTACTGAACCTTGCCCGTTCAGGTTCAGACCGAATTCATCGCCCGAGCCCCAAACTACGCTCCATAAGCTTTGGCTTGTTCACTTTCATCGGATACCATCCTGACGCATGTTTAGCTTCTCTCGAAGTGTCAAAACCCTGTTTGTTGCGGCCATCCTGGTCGGAACGAGCAGTGTTTGGGCGCGATCCCCGCCGTCCGACCCGTCGTCCCAGGAGCCTTCCCAGGCCCCGGCGAAGGGCAACCGTGGCTCCCTGCCGGACTCTGTCCGGCGGGTGGAACGGCAGACGGGTGGTGAGGTGCTTCGGGCCGAACCTATGCAACGTGACGGGCGCGAGGTGTATCGCCTGAAGGTCCTGACGGCAGACGGCCGTGTGCGCGTCGTGCAGGATGACCCGAGCAATCCACCGACCAAGGATCGCCCTGCCAAAGGCAGGGACAAGCAAAAACAATCGTCCAGGGATTCGGACGAAGACCCGCCACAGTAATCGGATCTGGCTCGCAGCCGGATCCACCGAGGAGACGACATGCGTATTTTGCTGGTCGAAGACGAAGCCCCGCTCCGGGAAACGCTAACCGCCCGCCTCAAGCGGGAAGGTTTTGCCGTTGATGCCGCTGCCGACGGCGAAGAGGGCCTGTACCACGGTCGCGAATTGCCGTTCGACGTGGCCGTGATCGACCTTGGCCTGCCCAAGATGTCGGGCATGGACCTGGTTCGCAACCTGCGTTCGGAAGGCAAGAAATTTCCGATCCTTATCCTGACCGCGCGTTCGAGCTGGCAGGACAAGGTGGAAGGCCTGAAGGCCGGCGCCGACGATTACCTGGTCAAGCCCTTCCACGTGGAAGAGTTGCTTGCCCGCATCAACGCCTTGCTGCGTCGTGCAGCGGGCTGGAGCAAGCCGGCGCTTGATTGCGGCCCGGTCAGCCTGGACCTGTCGGCGCAGACGGTCAGCGTCAATGGCGCAGGCGTGGACCTGACCAGCTACGAGTACAAGGTGCTCGAATACCTGATGCTGCACGCTGGCGAACTGGTGTCGAAGGCCGATTTGACCGAACACATCTACCAGCAGGATTTTGATCGCGATTCCAATGTGCTGGAGGTCTTCATCGGCCGCCTGCGCAAGAAGCTGGATCCAGAAGGCGAATTGAAGCCGATCGAGACGGTCCGTGGCCGCGGTTATCGGTTCGCCATCCCGCGTAGCGAATAAAGTCGCGAAGGTCCCGCGCGTGGCAAGGCGTGCACTTTCACTGCATGCCCGCCAGCTGCTTGCGGCAAGCCTTGGCCTCATTGCCTTTTTGGGGCTGACGGGTATTGCGCTGGACCAGGCCTTCCAGCGAATGGCCATCAGCAATCTGCAGGAACGACTGCAGAACGACGCCTACGCCTACCTGGGCGCCTTCGAATTCACCCGTGACAGCCAGTTGATCGAGCCGCCCGAAGGGCAGGCGCCGGACGCGCGTTTCCGCCAGCCGGGCAGCGGCCTGTACGCGGTGGTGCGTGGCAGGTCCTTGCACTGGAACTCGCCGTCGGTGCTCGGCCGCAACCTGCCCGAGCCGGAATTGTTGAAGACCGGTGAGCAGCGCTTCGAACCGGAGCTCGAAGGCTTCGTCGACGACAAGGGTATTGCGCACAAGTACTACCGCTTCAGCACCGGCGTTGCCTGGGAACAGGGCGAAACCGGGCAGGAAGGCACTGTCACCCGTTTCACCATCGCCATCTACGAAGATGCCGAACAACTCGACCGCCAGGTCGGCGTGTTCCGCGCGTCGCTGTGGGGCTACCTGGGCATGGCCGCGGTGTTGCTGTTGCTGGTGCAGATGCTGGTGCTGCGCTGGAGCCTGCAACCGCTGCGCGTGCTTGAAAGCGAACTCTCGCGCGTGCGCCGCGGCGTTGCCGACCGCTTGTCGGGGCGGCACCCGCAGGAATTACAGCAGATCACCGACAGCATCAACGGGCTGATCGAAAGCGAATACACCCACCTCGACCAGAGCCGCAACACGCTGGCCGACCTGGCGCACAGTTTGAAGACGCCACTGGCGGTGATGCGCTCACGCCTGGATTCGGGCGCGGATGAAGCCGAGCTTCGTCGCGAAGCGTCCGCGCAGATCCAGCGCATGAACGAGATCGTTTCCTACCAGTTGTCGCGCGCCGCGCGCAGTGGCCATGCCCTGTTCTCCGCGCCGATCAGCATCGAGCCACGCGCCGAGGAAATCGTCGCCAGCCTGGAAAAGGTCTATATCGGCAAGGGTGTGTTCTGCGAATTCGAAGTGGATGCCGATGCCAGTTTCTATGGTGAGGTCGGCGACTTGCAGGAGTTGCTGGGCAACCTGCTGGAGAACGCCTTCAAGTGGGCCAAGCAGCGCGTCTTGCTGACGGTGAAGGTCGAGCCGGCCAACGGCAATCGCCGGCCCGGCGTTTTCCTTGCAGTGGAAGACGACGGCGAGGGCATTCCGCCCGAAGACGTGGAACACCTGTTGCAGCGCGGCGTGCGTGGTGACGAACGCGTGCAAGGCCACGGCATCGGCCTGGCGATCGTGCAGGACATCGTGCGCGCCTATCGCGGCGAGTTGAAGGTCGAGCGTTCCGCTGAACTGGGTGGCGCACGGTTCACCGTGCATTTCCCGCCCTTGTTCTGATCTAGCGGATCATTCCCGGAAGCAGGCTGTGCCAGCGCGGAAGCGCGGGACGGGGCGCGCTGCCGCGCGCAGGCGCTGGCGTGGCCGGTACTGCCGGCGTTTCCGAATCGCTGGTTGCAGGCGAGGCCGCCTTGCCCGGCTTGGCCGAGGGCGTGTCGTCGGTTGCGGTGGGCTCGTTGGCCAACGCAATCGCGGCAAAGGCGAACAGACTCAGGGCCAGCAACAAACGGGACATGTCAGCGGTCTCATGGCGGGTCATGCAAGGTCAGATGCGCCGACTGGGCAAATGGTTACACCCGACAAGTGTAGCCCGAACCGGTGGCCTTGCCAGCGCCATGATGCGGCGCAGCATGGCCCTTGACGCGGCATGCGGCAGACTTCGCGACGATGAATGCCATTGTCCTGCAAGCTCCCCGCCTGCGCATCCGAGGCCCCGCCCTGCGCCGGGCCCTGATTGCGGGCGCCCGCCGCGTCATCGCTGACCGCGATGTCCTCAACAAGATCAATGTCTTTCCGGTGCCCGACGGCGATACCGGCAGCAACCTCGCCTTCACCCTGGGCAGCGTGTTGACTGGCGCGCTGAGCCGGCGCATTGCCGGAGCCGGCGAACTGATGCGCCGAGTCGGGGAAGACGCCATTGATGGCGCGCGTGGAAATTCGGGCGCGATCCTGGCCCAGTTCTTCACCGGCGTGGCCGAAAGCATCGGCAACCGCGCCGCGATCGAGCCCGGCACGATGGCCCGCGCGATCCGGGCCGGTGCACTGTCGGCGCGACAGGCCTTGGCCGAGCCGCGCGAGGGCACCATCCTCAGCGTCATCAGCGCCTTTGCCGACTCGCTCGACCCGGACCGTCGCGTGGACGACATGCGTGGCTGGTTTGCGCCCGCATTGGAAAAAGCCCGCAAGGCGCTGGCGTTTACGCCGCAGCAATTGCCGGTCCTGAAAAGTGCCGGCGTGGTGGATGCGGGCGGACAAGGCTTCGTGGATTTGCTGGAAGGAATAGGCGACTACCTCAGCAACGGCC
>JBBRXD010000013.1:0-19894 GCA_038248775.1 Lysobacterales bacterium
AAGGCCGACCAGATGGTTCAAGAACGATTGAGCGTGCTGGGGCAAGACTGAAATGGCGGTCAGTTTCCTTTGGTACGACCTGGAAACTTTCGGCCGCGACCCGCGCCGCACTCGTATCGCGCAATTCGCTGCCATCCGCACCGATGAATCGCTCCAGGAAATTGGCGAGCCGATTTCGCTGTTCTGCCAACCCGCGCGCGACCTTCTGCCCTCGCCCGAAGCTACGCTGATCACCGGCATCACGCCGCAGCAGGCGCTGCGCGACGGCCTGCCCGAGGCGGCCTTCTTCGCCCGGTTGCACGATGAACTCGCCCAGCCCGGCACCTGCGCGGTGGGCTACAACTCGATCCGCTTCGACGATGAGTTCATCCGCTTTGGCTTGTACCGCAACTTCTACGATGCCTACGAACGCGAGTGGCGCAATGGAAACTCGCGCTGGGACCTGCTGGACGTGATGCGGCTGATGCAGGCGCTGCGCCCGGAAGGCCTGGAATGGCCGCTGCGCGACGATGGCTTGCCGAGTTTCAAGCTCGAACACCTCGCCATCGCCAATGGCACCCGGACCGGCGAGGCGCACGAAGCTTTGTCGGACGTACGTGCGCTGATCGGCCTTGCGAGGAAAATGCGCGTGGCGCAGCCCAGGCTCTGGGACTACGCATTGAAGACGCGCGACAAGAAACAGGCCGCCAACCTGCTCGACCCCATCGCCCAGCTGCCGGTGCTGCACATATCAGGAAAGTATCCCGCGTCCCGCCATTGCGCGGCACTGGTGCTGCCGCTGGCGCGCCATCCCCGCATCGACTCCCGGGTGATCGTCTGCGACCTTGACGTCGACCCCGCGCCGCTTCTTGCGCTGTCGCCCGAGGAGATCGCCGACCGCCTGTACACGCCCAAGGCCGATTTGCCCGAGGGCGAGCAACGCGTTGCGCTGAAGGAAATCCACAGCAACAAGTGTCCGGTGCTGGTTCCGCTGGCGCACTTGCGCGAAGCGGACCTGCAACGGCTCGGCATCGATCTTCCAACTTGTCTGGCCCATGCCGGACGGCTGCAAGCGGCGCCGGGACTGGCGGAAAAAGTACGTCGCGTGTTTGCCAGCGAAAGTGCGCGGGCTGCAGCCGATCCGGACGCCGCGCTTTACGACGGCTTCGTGGCCGACGCGGACAAGCGGCTGTTTGCTCGTATCCGCAGCAGCCAGCCTTCGGAACTGGGCGCCCTCGCCGACCAGTTGAAGGACCCGCGGTTTCCGGAATTGCTGTTCCGCTACCGCGCGCGCAATTGGCCCGACAGCCTGGATGCGGAAGAACTCAGGCGCTGGAACGATTATCGCCAGCGACGCCTTGGCAGTGATTGCGGCCTGTCCGAATACAGCTTCGCTTCCTTCCACGAAACGATCGACAGGCTTCGACCCGCGACCGATGCGGGCCCGAAGCAGGTGCTGCTCGATTCGCTGGAAGCCTGGGGTCGCGAACTGGAATCGGAGCTCGTCAATGCTGGCGAAGCCCTGACCAACGATTGAGCACATGAGCACACCCTACTTCAGCCCGAAGACCTTCAAGTTCCTGCGCGCCCTGGCGCGCAACAACTCGCGTGAGTGGTTCCACGCGCACAAGCCAGACTACGAAGCGCACTTGCGACAGCCATTCCTGCGCCTGATCACCGACCTGCAGCCGGACGTGCACACCATCAGCGAGCACTACCGTGCCGATCCGCGCGGAGTCGGTGGTTCGTTGTTCCGGATCCATCGCGACACGCGCTTTTCCAACGACAAGACGCCTTACAAGACCTGGTCTGGCGCGCGCTTTTTCCACGCGCGCAGCAAGCAGGTGCCCGCGCCCTCGTTCTACCTGCACGTGCAACCGGGTTCATGCTTCATTGGTGCTGGCCTGTGGCAGCCCGAGTCGGACACACAGCGCCGGGTCCGGCAATTCATTTTCGACAATCCAGGGGCCTGGAAAGCGGCGGTTTACTCGCCCGCCTTCAAGCGCCGTTTCGAGATGGTTGGCGATTCGCTGGTGCGGGCGCCGCGTGGTTTCCCGGCAGACCACGAACTGATCGACGACCTCAAGCGCAAGGATTTCGTCGCCAGCGCCAACCTGGACGACGAGACGGTACTGGGTCCCAACCTGCGCAAGGCGGTGGCATCGCATCTGGCCGGCCTGGCGCCACTGGTGGACTACCTGAGCGCCGCACTCGACCTGGAATTCTGAGCATGGGATCGGACCTGCGCCGGTTCTCGATCTTCTACTTCTGCTACTACGCGGCGCTGGGCGCGTACACGCCCTACATCGGCCGCTGGGTTGATTCGATGGGCCACGATGGCTACGTGGTCGGCGCCATGCTGGGGCTTTGGTATGCAAGCCGCATCCTGGGACCGCCATTGTGGAGCGGACTGCTGCAGCGAAGTACACGACCCGGACACTGGTTCGTCGCCGGCTGCGCGTTGACTGCCTTGTGCTTCGCCGGATTCACCTTCAGCCAGGGCGCGCTGGCCCTGCTGGCGGTGATGGCTTTCTTCGGCCTGTTCTACAACGCGGTGATGCCGCAATTCGAAGCCATGACCCTGGCAGCGCTGGGCACGCGCAGCGCCGAGTACGGCCGCATCCGCGTCTGGGGCTCGGTGGGTTTCCTGATCGTCGCCTCGACCTACGGCTGGCTGCTCGATCGCCTTGGCGACGCCAGCTTCCCGTGGGTAACGGTTCCACTGTTCATGGCGATGGTGGCGGCCGCGTGGCCGCATCGCAACGACCGCCCGCCCGAACACCTGGAAACCATCGACGACGCCGAGCACCTGTGGAAGCGACCGGGTGTGCGCCGCTTCCTGCTGGTCGCCTTGCTGATGCAGATGGGCTTCGGTGCGTTCTACGTCTTCTACACCCTGCACCTGAAAGCCAATGGACACGACGGTGCTGCCATCGGCGCGCTCTGGGGCATGGGCGTGCTGATCGAGATCATCATGTTCTGGCAGGCGCCTCGATTGATCGCACGCTTCGGTGCGCAGCGGCTGGTCGCCTTCTGCCTGGCAGTCACCATCCTGCGCTGGGTGGTGACTGCCCTGTTCGCCCGCAACCTGCCACTGATGTTCGCAGCGCAATCGCTGCATGCCTTCAGCTTCGCCATCTTCCATGCCTGCTGCATGCGCATGATGTCGGAATTTTTTCCCGGCAAGCGGGCGGCGGTTGGGCAAAGCCTGTTGTATGGCTTCAGTTCGGGCGTAGGCGGCGTATTGGGCGCGGGCATGTCCGCAATCGCCTGGGACTTCGGTGGCGGCCGTGCGGCCTTCCTGGCAGGCGCTGGCGCAGCCACGATGGCCTGGATCGTCTACTCGCTCCGGACGCAACGCCCGTCAAGCGCCTGACGCAACGCCACGCCGCTTACCAACCGGCCTGGGTTCCAAGCGCATTGGTGTCGAAGTAGTTGGCCTGGTAGACGATCTTTCCGTCCCGGGTGCGCACGATGGTGATGCCCTTGAAGTTGATCTTCTGGCCCTTGCCGCGCAGGTAGGTCGCCCAGTTGCCCAGGTTCACGCCGGTCAGCGTCCATTCGTAACTGAAGCCAGTGTCCGACAGGATCGGTTCGCCACGCAGGGTCCATTGGCCGTCGGGTACCGCGCGCAGGTACATGCCGACCACATTGCTGCGCGCTTCAGCGCGACCATGGGACAGGTTGCCGAGCAGAGAGTCGAAGGCCAGCACGTCATCGGCCATGAAAGACGCGACGCGGTCGCCGTCGTGGGCGTTCCAGGCTTGCAGGTAGGCGTCGAGCAAGGCGCGCGATGCGGCCGCCGTGGCAGGTACCGGCGCCGGCTTCGCAACGCTGGCGACCGCTGCTACCGGTGGCGCCACCGGGCCTGCATCGGCCTCGGGCTCGGGATTGCCGCCACAGGCCACAAGTGAAAGACACAACGGAATCATTAACAGGCGCATCGGGGGCATCCGGTGGATGGATGTCCCGATGATAGCCGGAATTTCCGCAGCGATGCCTCAGTGCTTGATCATGATGTGGCGGACCGAGGTGTAATCCTCCAGCCCGTACATGGACATGTCCTTGCCATAGCCGGACTTCTTCACGCCGCCATGCGGCATTTCGCTGACCAGCATGAAGTGCGTGTTCACCCAGGTGCAGCCGTACTGCAACTCCGCGCTGACCCGCATCGCCTTGCCGATGTCGGACGTCCACACTGATGATGCCAGCCCGTAGTCGCTGTCGTTGGCGAACGCGATCGCCTGGTCCACGTCGCTGAATCGCGTCACCGACACCACCGGGCCGAAGACTTCCTTGCGCACGATCTCATCTGATTGAGTGGCGCCCGCGACCACAGTCGGTTCAAAGAAATAGCCGTTGCCTGCGACGGCATGGCCGCCCGTCACGACTTCCAGGTGCTTGTCGGCGCGCACGCGGTCGAGGAAACCGGCAACGCGATCGCGATGCGCGCTGGAAACCAGCGGGCCCAGTTCCACGCCCTCCTCGTCCTGCGTGCCCGACTTGATCGACGAAACTGCCGATGCCAGGTCGGCAACGAAGTTTTCGTACTTCCTGTCCTGGGCATAGATGCGCGAGGCGGCCGTGCAGTCCTGGCCGGCGTTGTAGTAACCGAACACCTTGATGCCCTCGATGGCGGCCTCGATGTCGGCATCGTCGAACACGATCACCGGCGCCTTGCCGCCAAGCTCCAGATGGGTGCGCTTCAAGGTCTGCGCGGCGACCTCCAGCATCTTCTGCCCGGTTGCGATTGATCCGGTGAGTGAAATCATGCGCACCGCGTCCGCCGACACCAGCGGCTGGCCGACGGTCTGGCCGCGGCCGAAGACAATGTTGGCAACCCCCGGCGGCAACAGGTCGCCGATCAGTTCGAAAAACCGCAGCGAGGTCAGCGGGGTGATTTCAGACGGCTTGAGCACGAGGGTGTTGCCTGCGGCCAACGCCGGCGCCATCTTCCAGGCCGCCATCATCAGCGGATAGTTCCAGGGCGTAATGGAGGCAATGACGCCGACCGGATCCCGCCGGATCATCGAGGTATGCCCGGGCAGGTATTCCGCCGCCGCCGAACCGCCCAGGCAACGCGCTGCACCGGCGAAGAAACGAAATACATCGGCGATGCCGGGAATCTCGTCGTTCAATGCCGCCTGGAAAGGCTTGCCGCAATTATCCGACTCGAGCCGCGCCAGTTCCTCCGCCTTCTCCTCCACGCGGTCAGCGATCTTCAGCAGTATCGCGGCGCGGTCCTTGGGCGCGGTGCGCGACCAGGCCGGCAAGGCCGCATCCGCAGCCGCCACAGCCGCCGCGACCTGCGCGGGGCTGGCCTCGGGAATGCGCACGATTTCCGCGCCTGTCGCCGGGTTGAATACGCTGAACAAGTCGCCCTGCCCCGTCTCAAGCTGGCCATTGATGAACATCCGCGTCTGCATGGGAGATCTCCGTCTGGTGTTCTATTTGCCGCTTCCCGCAACCGAGTCGGTGCCGCGGGTCAGGTAATACGCGCCGAGGATCGGCAAACTGGTCACCAGCATCACCATCATCGCCACGACATTGGTGATGGGCGTATCGCGGGGCTTGCTGAGCTGGTTCAACAACCAGATCGGCAAGGTGCGTTCGGTGCCGGCGGTGAAGGTGGTGACGATGATCTCGTCGAAACTCAGCGCGAACGCGAGCATGCCGCCAGCCAGCAAGGCGGTGGCGATATTGGGCAGGACCACGTAGCGGAAGGTCTGGAAGGGATCCGCGCCCAGGTCCATGGACGCTTCCACCAGCGATGGCGAACTGCGCCGGAAACGCGCAATCACGTTGTTGTATACGACCACGATGCAGAAGGTAGCGTGGCCGACCACGATCGTAAACAGGCCAGACTCCACGCCCACCAGCTTGAACGCCGACAACAAGGCGATGCCGGTGACGATGCCGGGCAGCGCTATGGGAAGGATGAACAAAAGCGTGATGCCTTCCTTGCCCAGGAAATCCCGCCGATAGAGTGCCGCGGCCGCCAGCGTGCCAAGGCCCATGGCGGCCGCCGTGGCCAGCGTGGCGATCTTCAGCGACAACCAGATGGCCGAGCGCACGTCTTCGCGCGCCCAGGCCTGGCCAAACCATTCCAGCGTGAAGCCCTGCAGCGGGAAACTGAAGGCGCTGCGCTCGGTATTGAAGGCATACAGGAAAATCACCAGGATCGGCGCGTGCATGAAAAACAGGCCCGCCCATGCCGCCAGCTTCAGGCCCAGGCCCGCGCGATCGGAACCCGCCGCATCAGAGCGCATCGAAGGCCCCCAATCGTTTGGCAACCGCCAGATAGATGGCAATCAGCACGATCGGCACCATGGTGAAGGCCGCCGCCATCGGGATATTTCCCACGGCGCCTTGCTGCACGTAGACGTAGCTGCCGATGAACAGGCCCGAAGGACCGATCAGGGTCGGGATGATGAAGTCGCCCAGCGTCAACGAAAACGTGAAGATCGATCCCGCCACTACGCCCGGAAACGCCAGTGGCCAGATTACGTGCCGGAAAGTCTGTCGAGGCCGCGCACCCAGGTCCATCGACGCCTGGACCAGGTTGGGCGGCACCCGTTCCAGCGCCGCGTGGATCGGCAGCACCATGAACGGCAACCACAGGTAGGTGAATACCAGGAAGCGCCCCAGGTGCGACGTGGAAAGCGTCGATCCGCCCACGTAGGGCACGGCCAGCACGCCATCGAGCAACCACAGCAAGTGCAGCTTGGTGACCAGCCAGAAAATAATGCCGCCCTTGGCCAGGATGACCGACCAGCTGTAGGCCTTGACGATGTAGCTGGCCCACATCGGCAGCATCACGCCGATGTAGAAGAAGGCCTTGGTACGGGGCCCGGCATAACGGGCCATGTAATACGCAATCGGAAAGGCGATGACCGCCGCGGCAATCGTGACCACGCAAGCCATCGCCAAGGTTCGGAGCACGATGTCAAAGTTCCCCTTCTCGAAAATCTTCGCGTAGTTGTCCAGGGTAAGCGTCGGCAGCACGCTCATTGAAAAATCGTCGAAGCTGTAGAAGCCCTGCCACAACAAGGCCAGCAGCGATCCCAGGTAGATCACGCACATCCAGATCAGCGGCGGGCCGAGCAGCACCGCCAGCATCAGGCCGCTGCGCCGGTGCAGCAACGCCGCCAACCGGCGCAACGGCGTGCGCAGGTAGACGGCGTTGGCATTCACGCCGGGATTTCCCGCAAGGGCACCATCGCCTGGTCGGACCATGTCGCGAACAGCTCATCGCCAACCTCGGGCAGCGACTCACCATCGCCTTCGTCATTACTCAGGTTTGCAACCAGGCGCACGTCGTCTGCCAACTGCAATTCAACGCGGCTGCTCGCGCCGTGGTACTGGACGCCAAGCACGCGCGCGGGAAGCAGGCGGGAATTTCCCGCCACGCCGGAAGGCGAGCGTTGCAGCCGCACGTGCTCGGGACGCAGTGAAAACGCCGGCATGCCGGGGCCACCGAGTTGCGCCGCCGCCGCGCCGGCAAAGACATTCGATGTGCCTACGAAGCGCGCGACGAAGGGCGTTGCGGGGCGCGTATACAGCCCACGCGGCGTATCCACCTGTTCGATCCGGCCTTTGTTGAAAACCGCCACCCGGTCCGACATCGACAGGGCCTCGCCCTGGTCGTGGGTGACATAGACGAAGGTGATGCCAAGCTTGCGTTGCAGGGCCTTCAGTTCACCCTGCATCTGTTCGCGCAACTTGAGGTCCAGCGCGCCCAATGGCTCATCGAGCAACAGCACGCGGGGACGGTTGACCAGCGCACGTGCCAGGGCTACGCGCTGCCGCTGCCCGCCCGACAACTGCGAAGGCCTTCGCGCGCCGTAATCGCCCAGGTCCACCATCGCCAGCGCCTCCTGGCTTCGCGCGACGCGCTCGGCCTTGCCGATGCCTTTGACCATCAGCCCGTAGGCGACGTTGTCGAGCACATTCATGTGCGGAAACAATGCGTAGTCCTGGAACACCGTATTGACGTCGCGCGCGAACGGCGGAATGCCGGCCGCTTCCACGCCATGGATGCGGATCAATCCGGAAGTTGGTTGTTCGAAGCCTGCGATCAGTCGCAGGGAGGTGGTCTTGCCCGATCCCGAGGGACCGAGCATCGAGAAGAATTCACCGTCGGCGATGGCGAGGGACACGCCATCGACGGCCCTCACCTTCCCGTAGTGGCGGGAAACGTCCTGGAACTCGACGGCGAACGACATGCGCGGACCAGGAAGTCGGGATCAACCACCCATGATCTTGATGTAGTCCTCGGTCCAGCGGCTGTAGGGGACGCAGGTTGCATCGCCGCACTTGGCTTCAGGCGTCCGCCAGAAATGGATCTGGTCGAAGTTGTCGATGCCATTGGTCTTGCAGCCTTCCGCGCCTAGCAGCGCGTTGTTCTCACAGGCCACCGGCACGGCTGGCAAGGACCCGAACCAGGCAGCCACATCACCTTGTACCTTCGGGCTGATCGACCATTCCATCCACGCATAGGCGCAGTTGGGATGCTTGGCCTGGCTGTGCATCATGGTGGTATCGGCCCAGCCCGTGGCGCCTTCCGCAGGAATGACAGACGCGATCGGCTGTTTTTCCAGGACCAGGGCATTGACCTGGTAGGGCCACGATCCAGACGCGGCAACGCCTTCGTTCTTGAAGTCGCCCATCTGCACGGTGGCGTCATGCCAATAGCGATGGACCAGCGATTTTTGCTTGCGCAACACGGCAAGCACTGCTGCGTACTGGTCTTCGCTGAGCGCGTAAGGATCGGTGATGCCCAGGTCCGGTTGCTTCGCCATCAGGTACAGGGCGGCGTCGGCGATGTAAATCGGGCCATCGAAAGCCTGCACCCGGCCCTTGTTGGACTTGCCATCCGGGAAGCGCTGCTCTTCGAACACCACGCTCCAACTGGTCGGTGCCTGCTTGAAGACCTTGGTGTTGTACATCAGCACGTTCGGGCCCCATTGGTAGGGAACGCCGTAGTGCTTGCCGTCCACGGTATGCCAGGCAGCATCCTGCAGGCGCTGGTCGATCGTGCCGTAGGAGGGAACCCGTGCGGTGTCGATGGCCTGCACCTTGCCGCCGGCGATCAGCCGAAGCGACGCATCACCCGAGGCCGTCACCAGGTCATAGCCGCCCTGGTTCATCAGCGAAACCATTTCATCGGACGTACCTGCCGTCTTTACGTTGACCTTGCAACCGGAGTTCTTTTCAAACTCGGTGACCCAGTCGTAACCCTTGTCGCTTTCGCCCCGCTCGATGTAGCCGGGCCACGCGACGATGTCGAGGGCGCCTTCCATCACCGGTGCCGCGGTGGCACCGTCGGCGGGCGTTGCAGTCGCTGCCTCTTCTTTCTTCCCGCAGGCCGCCAGCGCCATGACGATCGCGGCCACCAGGACCACTTGCTTGATATTCAAGGACTCGTGTTGGACGAACATATGCAGACGCCTCCCCCGCAGGTTGATTACTGATCGGGAAACCACGCTTGGCGGCCCCGGGCTTGATGCTGTGTCAAGGATATTAACCGCTTTGTCATGCTATCCGTCAACACGCCCCCAGGCGTCGGGATCGGCCGCCAGCCTGACCAGGACCTGGCGTTCCCGGCCGTCATCCACCAACTCGATGCCGTCGTCCTGCCGCAGGCCGTCGAGCCAGGTGCCGTGGCTTGCCGCAGTTTGGCCCTGCGGGTCGAATTCCACCACGATTCGATACGGGGTCGAGCCGTGGCGGTAGTCCATCCTGAACCCGGTCCAGCCGGCCTTGGCGATGGGCTCTACCCGCAGACGCCCCTCTTCCACGCGCAATCCCAGCAGGGACTCCACGGCAAGCCGGTACATCCAGCCTGCGGAACCGGTATACCAAGTCCATCCGCCGCGTCCGCCATGGGGCGCGACTGCGTAGACATCGGCGGCCAGGACATAGGGCTCGACCTTGTAGATGGCCACGGCCGCCGCATCGCGCGCGTGGTTGACCGGGTTGATCATGTCGAACATTTCCCAGGCAAGCTTGCCTTGGCCCGACTGTGCGAACGCCATGGCCGCCCAGACGGCAGCGTGGGTGTACTGACCGCCATTTTCGCGTACGCCGGGAACGTAGCCCTTGATGTAACCGGGATTGAGCTGCGACTTGTCGAACGGTGGATCGAGCAGTTGCACGATGCCGGCATCGCGGCGCACCAGTCGCTTGTCCAGCGATTGCATCGCGGAGCGGGTGCGATCTGGGCTGGCCGCGCCGGAAATCACCGACCAGCTTTGCGAAATCGAGTCGATCTGGCACTCGTCGTTGCCAGCCGAACCCAGCGGCGTGCCATCGTCGAAATACGCGCGCCGATACCAGGCCCCATCCCAGCCATGGGCCTCGACTGCCTTGCGCAAAGATTCGGCCTGCTCGCGGCATTGCGCCGCGGTATCGGCATCGTCCCGTCGCTCGGCGATCTTCGCGAAGCGCCCGAGCACGTCGTACTGGAAGAAGGCCAGCCAGATGCTCTCGCCCCGGCCATCTGCACCGACCAGGTTCATGCCGTCGTTCCAGTCGCCGGAACCGATCAAGGGTAGGCCATGCACACCACGCGGCTTGGCATTTTCGAGCGCGCGCAGGCAGTGCCCGTACAGCGTTTCGCTTTGTTCCGAGCGGACCGGCAGGTCGTAGTAGGACTCTTCCTCGCGACTGACCGGGCGGCCTTCCACGAAGCCCACCACTTCGTCGAGCACGCCGGTATCGCCCGTGACCTGCACGTAGCGGCTGACCGCCAGCGGCAGCCACAGGAAATCGTCAGAGCAATGAGTGCGCACGCCGCGGTCGAGGGGCGGATGCCACCAGTGCTGGACGTCGCCTTCGGGAAACTGGTGCGCGGCGCACAGCAGCAGGTGTTGTCGAACCTGTGCCGGCGCGGCATGCAACATGGCCATGCTGTCCTGCAGCTGGTCGCGAAAGCCATACGCGCCGCCGGACTGGTAGAAGCCGCTGCGCGCCAGGAATCGACAGGCGATGGTCTGGTACATGAGCCAGCCATTGGCAAGGACATCGAGTGCTGGATCGGGCGTGGAAACCTGCACCGCGGACAGCGTATACCGCCAGTGCTCGCGCACCGCCTGCAGCGCCGTGGCCGCCGCGCCCGAGCCCCGGAATCGCTGCACCAGCGTGCGCGCATCGAGCAGGTCACGACCCAGACCCAGTCGAAACACGATCTCGCGTTCTTCACCATCTTCCAGTTCGAAGACGGACTGGATCGCGGCGCAAGGATCCATACCCGCGCCCAGGCGACCGGACAAGCGCGATCGTGACATCGCGGCTGGGTTTCGCAAGGACCGGTTGCGGCCGATGAATTCACCGCGATCGCCAGTAACGCTGCGAGAACCGGGATCGGCATCAAGGAAGGCCACCCGATCCGGGAATTCCATGTTGTAGGCGTTGCGCGCGAACAGCGCACCGCCGGCGCCGTCGGCCTCGGTGACCAGGTGCATCGCCTGCTTCGAACGCAGGTCGCCCAACACCCACTCGGCGTAAGCCGTGGCAGACAGGCGCCGCAGGCGTCCGGACTGGTTGCGAAGCTTGAGCACCGAGAATTTCACCGACGCATCGAGCGCAACGTAAACCCACAACTCGCTGCTTATCCCATCCTGGCTGTGCTCGAACACGCTGTAGCCGAAACCATGGCGCGTGACGTACTGGCCCAGCCCGCCCGCAGGCAGCGGCGTGGGTGACCAGAATTGTCCGGTCTCCTCGTCACGCAGGTAGATCGCTTCGCCACTGCTGTCCGACACCGGGTCGTTGTGCCAGGGAGTAAGGCGGAATTCGTGCGCGTTCTCGCCCCAGGTGTAAGCGCCGCCCGACTCCGAAACGACCGTCCCGAAATGGGCATTGGCGATCACGTTTACCCAGGGCGCAGGCGTGACCTGCCCCGGCGGAAGACGAATGACATATTCGCTGCCGTCGGCAGAAAATCCGCCCAGGTCGTTGCCCAGGATCATGCCTTCGCGCAGTTCGGCCTGTTCTTCGGTTTCGGGGACAATAATGACATCGCTGCGTGGCGCGACGCGCTCGAGCGCTCGCGGCAGGGCGGTTTCCAGTGGGCGGCGACCGATCTGGTCCGCCAGCGAGCCCTTGTCATCGCTGAGGATCACCCGCGCGACCGATTGCATCAGGATGCGGTCTTCGCTCGATATCTGGTGCGCTGGCCGCACGAAGATTCCGCCTGGCTTGTCGATCAGGCTCGCTTCCAGTCCGCCCGCTATCAGGCCCATGATCAGGTCCTGCAGGTGCTGCCTGTATCCGGCACGATCCTCGTTCCAGATGACCAGGTCCACAGCGAGGCCCTTGAGCCGCCAATAGGCGTGCGCCAGTACCATCTGCCGGACCAGGTCGATATTCGCGGCATCGCTGATCTGCACCAGTACGACCGGCAAGTCGCCTGACACCGAATGACCCCACAGACTCGACTGGCTACGGCGATTCTTCGCGAGCACCGCCGCTGGCGCGCGCATCGCAGAAGTGGCATACAGAATCGAACCTGCCAGGCGTTCGAACAACTGCGCCTCGGACTGCGTGGCGTTCAACTGCCGCAACAGCACCTGGCTGTGGGTCCATGCCAGGTCGAACACGCGGTCGGCCAGGCGGCGGTCACGATACTTTTCGATCAATCCAATGCAGGCCTGCCGGCTGTCGCCCATGCCCGTCACCACGTCAACCGTCACCTGCTGGTCGGGCTCCAGCGTGACGCGGCAGCGAATCGACACGATCGGATCAAGAACCGATCCTTCCGAGTCAGAAAGCGTGTCGACCAGCATCGCCGCAGGCCTCGCCATGCCATTGCCGCGCCCGAGGAATCTCGAGCGATCGGTCTCGTAGCTGATGGCATCGGCGTCCGCATCATGGATGGCCATCAGGTGGCACATCCATGGCACCGACTCGTCGGCGGCGCGTGGGCGCCGCGTACAGATGATCGCCTGCAGGGACCGCACCAGTTCGGTCTGCACGAACAGCTTGCTGAAAGCGGGATGCAATGCGTCGGCGATGGCCGGCGCGAGCACCACTTCGGCATAACTGGTCATCTCGATCGTGCGCCGGCTGCGCGAGCGGTTGTGGATCGTGGTGCGGCGAAGCTCTATGTCATCCTCGGGTGAAACGACGATCTCGGCATGGACGTCGAAGTCCATTTCCTGGCTGCGGAATTCGGCGCGGGCATCCGAGAAAATCGCTTCGTAGCCAGCAGGCTTCCGCATTGATGGCTGCAGTGACGTGGACCAGAACTCACCGCTGGCGACATCGCGCAGGTAGCAGAACTGGCCCCGGGTATCGCTGGTGACGTCTTCGTGCCAGCGGGTCACGGCCAGCTCGCGACAGCGGCTGTAGCCGCCGCCCGCGCTGTTCACCATCACGTGGTAGCGACCGTTCGACAGCAACTGCAGCGCCGGACGGCTGGAGTCGGGGTCGGTGAACACGCGAAGCTCGGTTTCCGTCACCTTCGACGCCGTGCCCAGTGAGGGCAGTTCGCCAGCCTGCAGCAATCGCGATGCCGTGCGCGGCACGCGTTCCTGCAGCAGAAGCAAGGTCGCCTGCAATTGCGGGTCCGCGGCAAAACGTCGCTGCATCGGCTGGCCCAGCAACAGGTAGGCGAACGACAACAGGCTCATGCCCTGGTGATGCGCCATGAACGACCGGATGGTCGCGCTTGATTGGCCACGCGGCAGCCGGGCCGGCGTGAAGTCCACGGCTTCGTACATGCCGTAGCGACCTTCCAGGCCCATCGCCGACAGTTGCCGCAGGTTTTCGCAGGCTGCCGATGGCGCAACCATCAGCGCGAGCGCCGACGCGTAGGGCGCGATCACGCTGTCTTCCGACAAGCCCCGCTTCAGTCCCAGGCCCGGCACGCCGAAGGCCCGGTATTGGTAGTTGAGGTGGACATCGACCGTGTTGTAGCCCGATTCGGAGGTGCCCCACGGCAGGCCGCGCGAATTTCCGTACTCGATCTGCCGGGCCACGGCTGCCTTGTTGGTTTCATCAAGCAAGGTGCCTGGAAAATTAGGCATCACCAGCAGTGGCATCAGGTATTCGAACATCGAGCCGCTCCACGACAACAGCACCGGCTCGCCTGCGGCGCTGGCCAACAAGCGGCCAAGCGTGAACCATCCCTCCTGCGGGAGTTTTCCCTGCGCGATGCCGACGAAGCTCGCCAGGCGCGCCTCGGAGGCAAGGAGGTCGTAATAGCTGGTGTCCAGCCGTCGATCCTGCACGTTGTAACCAATCGCCAGCAAATGACGATTGGGATCGTAGAGAAACAGATATTCGATTTGCGCGAATTGTTCGGACAGCCTCGCCAGGTGGCCGATCAGGTTCATTCGTTCGGCGGCGCGAGACTTCGCCAGCGCAACCATGTCATGCAATGCCGGGGTCCAGTCCTCACTACGCAATCGGACGATGTCACTCAGGCTGGGTATGTGGTCAGCGAACGGGGCGCCATCAACACCTTGCCAGGGCGCCAGGTACTGCAGGTCGCGAAGCAGGCTGGAGACCTGGTGCTGCAAGGCCATGGCCCAGCAATGCGCTTCAGCGGACGCCTGCACGTCCGAATCCAGGGCGAGTTCATGCGCCATCGTTCCGATGGAATCCACCGTGGCGATGATCGACTCCAGTCCCGAAGCTGGCACCAGCAGGCTCGACTCGATGGCAGCACGCAGGCAGGCCAGGGCCGGAGTCTTTTCCAAGGCGGGTTCGGAATGCGAAACCAGGTTCAGTGTATCCAGCCAACCCTGTCGGAACCGGTTGTCCACAAGCGCCTGCTCGGGCAAGTCGAGCAAGCCTTGCCGAAGCGTAAGCAGATGTCCAGCCAGGTTGCCGCTGTCTACCGACGACACATATCGAGGCAGCAATGGCTGCAACGTCTGCGTGTCGTACCAATTGTAGAAATGACCCCGATATCGCTCCATGCGGTCGAGGCTGGCGAAGGTGTCGCGCGTGCGTTGCAGCAGCCCACCCTGTTCGAGATAGCCGAAGTCGTGCGCTGCCAGGTTGGCCAACAACGACAGCCCGATATTGGTCGGCGACGTGCGATGTGCAACCACCGACGTGGGTTGCTCCTGCATGTTGTCCGGCGGAAGCCAGTTGTCGGATTCGCCCACGTAGGTCTCGAAAAACGCCCAGGTCTTGCGGGCAATTCGCCGCAGGTATCTTTCCTGGTTGGGCTCGAGGATTTCCTCGGAGGGGATTCGCGGGCGACTCATCTGCCAGGCGACCGCCGGCGAAACGAACCACAGCGCCAGCACTGGCATGGCCAGGAACAGCGACATTGGCGCCGTAACAAGCAGCAGCAACAGCACGCCCAGCACCAGGGCCGGCGCAAACCACATACGCCGGACCGCACCCCAAAGCCCCTGTTCGCCCTTGCGTTCCACCTCGCTGGACGGCGTCCATTGCAGCAATCTGTGCCCGCTGATGAACATTCGCCAGAGGCTGCGCAGCATCGCGTCCACGCTGTAATAGGCTTCGTGCGCCAGCCAGCTGAGCGCCAGTAATACACGCGCCGCCTGCGCGACCAGCTCGCGGGCGGTCAGAGTGACATGTTCTTCCACCAGCGCCTCGCGGGGAATACGAATCAGCTGCAGCGCGAACGACAGCGCTGCCGGAAGCGCAAGCAAGCCCAGCAGGCCAAAGGTCCATGCGACCGGCGAATCCGAAACCGCCCATCCGAATATGAACAAGGCCACGAGTGCCGGCGCGACCAGGCTGCGGCGAAGGTTGTCGAGGATCTTCCAGCGCGACAGCGCGGAAAGCGGATTTTTCTCACGCCTGCCCGCCTTTACCGGCACCCAGGGAAGCAGCCAGGGCAGCAGTTGCCAGTCGCCGCGAATCCAGCGATGTTGCCGACTCGCATCGGTGCGGTAGGTGGACGGATATTGTTCGTAGAGTTGCAGGTCGCTGATCAGTCCCGATCGTGCGTAGCAGCCTTCGATCAGGTCGTGGCTCAGAATCGAGTTTTGCGGGAACCGGTTGGCCAGGGCGCGCTCGAAGGCATCCACGTCGTAGATGCCCTTGCCGATGAAGGAGCCTTCTGAGAATGCATCCTGGTAAACGTCCGATACGGTGCGCGTGTAGGGGTCCACGCCGGCGTCGCTTCCGAACAGCCGCGAGTAATAGGACCGCGCGCTGCTCGACAGGCTGATGCCGATCCTCGGCTGCAGGATGCCAAAGCCCTCGATGACCAGGTTGGTGACCGGATCATGCTGCGGCCGGTTCAGGGGATGCTCCATCGTGCCGATGAATTGGGCGGCCGATTCACGCGGCAGCTGCGTGTCGGTGTCGAGCGTGATTACATAACGCACGCCCCGCAGGATCGATATATCGCCAGCGATTCGCGAGAAATTATTGCGCCCGCCCCCGCGCAACAGGGTGTTGAGATCAGCCAGCTTTCCGCGCTTGCGCTCAAACCCCATCCAGGCCGGCTCGCGCAGATTCCACTTGCGCGGCCGATGCAACAGGAAGAAGCGTGAGCCTTCGTCCGCGGGATAACGCTCGTTGAGTTCATTGATGCGATCCACTGCCAGCTGGACCAGGCCGGCATCGCCATCGAGCGATTCCGCACCGGCGTCGAGGAAGTCGGTGAGCAGCGCGAAATGCAGGTGCGCGTCGCGATTGGCGAGGTAACGGACCTCAAGGCCCTCAACCAATGCGTCCAGACCATCGACACTGCCCAGCATTGTAGGCACCGCGACCAGCGTTCTGGCTTCGACCGGGATGGCGACCGAAAAATCCATTCGCGGCAAGCCGCTGGGCCGCAGCAGCAGGGTTGCCAGCCAGTTGACCAGTGCAATCGCCAATTGGCTGCCTGCGAGCAGTACCGTGAATCCGAGCAGCCCCAGCCACCATGGACCCAACTGGCTTTGCGCGGACAGCACGAACGGCAACGTGACTAGCATGGACAAGATCGCGATCGGCCCCAGGTAAAACGGCAGGGCAGCGCGGGTGGCCAGGCGTCGGCTGCGTTCAATCCAACTGCGCCGGGCTTCGATGCGTTGCTCGAGCTCGGGCAGTCCGCGGTCGAGCAGGAAATAGCCGATATGTCCACTGCGCGAATCCGGGTCGCGTTGCCATGCCTCGCGGGCAAGCAGCAGCGCGGCCGACGCCACCTCGGACTCGTCGTGCACGCAGCGTCGCGAAAGTGCTTCCACCACGTGGCGATACTGGTCGCGCGTGACAAAGTCCATCGCGGCGTAGACAGCAGCCGGATCAGCGCGCAGGACCTGCTCGACGATGCTCATCGTTTCCACGAACTCGCGCCAGTCGATCGCCGCGAGGGCGCGCAGGCTGCCTATGCTGTTGCCGATCGACACCTGGTCGGCCGCCTGCAGTTGTGCTTCCAGTTGCACGAGGTTTTCGATGCCCTGCCCGGCCTCCATCAACCAGTGCTCAACCCAGTTCAGGGGCATTGAAAGCACTGCGCTCTGCCCCTGCAACCGGCGACTGAACTCCGCTACGAAGGCGCTGCTCATCGGCAGGCCCGAACGCGCCATGTCGGCCACGGACAGCACGACATTCTTTGGATCGCGCTCCGCGACATCCATCAACTGGTCGGCCCAGTGCTCGGCCAGGCGGCGATCAGCCTTTTCCGCCAGCACGCGAGCGCCAACGCGACGCAGGTTCTCGATCAAGGCCAGTCGCAACATGATCGGGATTGCCCACAACTCACCCAGCTTCAGCGGCGAGATGGACTGGTAGGCCGCCACGAAGCGGCGCAGGCTTTCGGTATCCACGCGGCCGTCGCCGTGCGAAATGGCTTCGAGCGCGATGTCATAGACACGGGGCATTCCTGCTGACGGGCCACTGGCCAGGCGCGGCAGCTCGCGGCTATGGCCCTTCGGCAAGTGCCGCTGCGCCGTACGGATCTGTTCTTCAATCAGGTAGAAATTGTCGAGCAACCATTCCGCGGCTGGGGAGATGCGCCGATTTTCGCGCGCAGCCGCTGTCAGCGAGTCGCAGCAATTGAGCAGAACTCCCTCATTGTCTGCCAGCCGTCCCAGCAGCAGGTCAGGACCCCGTCCAGGCTTCAAGCGATGCTGTCGCGCCAAGGCACGGCCGTGACGCTCCATCTGGTCGGCGCTGAACAGTTCCGAGCGCAACGCGGGTTCGTCAACGGGGCGCAGGCTACGCGCGCGGCGGCGCCTGAGGAAGGCGCGCAAGCGCGAAAGCCTCAATATGTCGATTCTGCGACTCATTGCAAAACCATAGCCGAATGCTTCCCTGCTGCCAGCCTTCGCATCGTGGGGTCTTGTCCTTGGTTAGGTTCATGATCGCATCCGCGACCGCTTGCTGAACCAGATCCCCGCATCGGACGCCCTCCCCGTTTAGGTCGCGGTCATGCGCGGGGCTTCATTCGTCGCCGGGATTGCTCACGCCATGTGGCACATGGCCGGCCGCGACATGCAGCCGGGCATTGGCGATATTGAGCTGTGAATCGTCGAAAAAAATATCTGCGCCGAAAGCTTCCAGGAACGGGCCCTTGTCGCGTCCGCCCAGGAAGAGCGCCTCGTCCAGGCGCACCCCCCAATCGCGCAGGGTGAGGATGACGCGTTTGTGCGCGGGGGCGGATCGCGCCGTCACCAGCGCGGTGCGGATAGGCGAATCATCGGGTGGAAAGGCCGATTGCAGGGAATGCAGCGCAGCCAGGAAGCCACGAAACGGACCACCGCTGAGCAGTTCGTGGGCGCGCATTGTTTCATGGGCATGGAACGCCGCCAGGCCATCTTCCTGCGACACGCGCTCGGACTCGTCACCGAATATGACGGCATCGCCATCGAAAGCGATGCGCAGTTGGTCGTGCACCTGGGTGGCTGCCTTGGCGGGCAGGATGGTGGCTGCGGCGACGCCGTCGCGCAGCGCTTCCCGCACTGATTTCGGGTTGGCCGACAGGAACAGCTGGGCGCCAAAGGGCTGGATGTAAGGCGTGGTTGGCGCGCCACTGGTGAACACCGCCCGGGCGATGGCCAAGCTGTAGTGCTCGATCGAATTGAAGATGCGCAGTCCGGTATCGGAGGAGTTGCGCGACAGCAGCACCACTTCGACCCGTGGCTCATCGACGGGCGCGCCCGCATTCATCGCGAGCAGCTTGCGGACCATGGGAAAGGCGATGCCAGGCTCCAGGATGTCGTTTTCGTGCGAGCGCTGGTGCCGGGCGTAGGCGTCGAGGCCCTGGTCCTCGAACAGTGCATGGCCCTTCTCGAGATCAAACAGGGCTCGAGCGGTGATTGCAACGACCAGCTTGCGCACCGGTTCCGCCGCGTCGGGTACCGTCGTGGTCTCGTCGACGGTCATGCCTGCCTAGGTGACGAACTGTTCGTTGAGGATGCGTTCCTCGAGGTTGTGCTCGGGGTCGAACAACAGGGTAACCGTGCGGTCGCGCGACTCGCGGATGCGCACTTCCACCACGTCGCGGACTTCATGCGAATCGGCCGTGGCGCTGACTGGGCGCTTGTATGGATCGAGGACTTCCAGCTTCACTTCCGTGTCGGCGCGCAACAATGCCCCACGCCAGCGCCGCGGCCGGAAAGCAGCGATCGGCGTCAGCGCGATGACCGACGAACCCAGCGGCAGGATCGGGCCATGCGCAGAAAAATTGTAGGCGGTGCTACCCGCAGGCGTGGCCACCAGCGCACCATCGCAAACCAGTTCTTCAAGCCGTACCTGCCCATTGAGATGGACGCGCAGGTGCGCGGTCTGCCGAGTCTGCCGAAGCAGGGAAACTTCGTTGTAGGCAAGCAGGTTGATCGTTGCGCCGGCCTCGGTGATGGCAACCATCTCCAACGGACGCAGGACCGCGGGCTCGGCCGCGCGAAGCCGCTGCAGCAAGTCGTCCTGCCGATATTGGTTCATCAGGAAGCCCACCGTGCCGAGCTTCATGCCGAACACCGGGCGATCCGTTCCA
>JBBRXD010000014.1:0-19575 GCA_038248775.1 Lysobacterales bacterium
GCATCCCAGTGGTGGCGGCGGATCAAGTCGCAGATCGAGTGGCTGTCTATGTCCTGCAGCAGCCCATCAGCCTTCGCTCCGTCCCGAGCCAGATAGCCGTCCAGCACCGATTGCTTGCGATTGGGGTCCACCAATCCTGGCAGCGCCACCAGTGCATCCAGATAGGGGGCTCTATTCTTCTGACGGGCGTATTCGCGGCCTTTGTCCTGTGCGGATGCAGCCTTCGACTGCGCGGCTTGCTGCTCAGCCAGAGCAGTGGCCTGAGCCTGACGAGCCAAAGCCATTTGCTCGGCCAGCACCCGATTCCGGTCTTCCGCCAATTGCCGTGCCTTGGCGATTTCGGCGTTCCGACCCGCAAGGGCCAGCTTCAAATCCTGGAGGGCGGCGCGCCAGTCCTCCGACGCAGCGGGGCAGGAGATCCACTGGCGGTTGGCTGCCTCTCCCAGGACTTGGCGCTCGAACTCCTGGTCGTCCTCTACCTGCTCAAGTCGCAGCTTGGATAGGTCGATCTCAAGCATCCGTTTTCCTTCTGAACGCACCCGCCGCTGCTTCAGATCATCCACTGCATGGGTGACCCGGATTTCGATCAGCAACTCGCCCTTCTCATCCTCGCCGGTGACGTCGGGCTTGTAGTCAATCTTTTGGAGCTCAGCCCGGGCCCAGTTCAGGGTTACGGTCCGGGCGGGAAGCTCGACGGCCCGGCCGAACACGACCATGCCCGCTTCATCGAGCAGCCTGGGCGGGTTGGGCATGTCGTCTTCGCCGTCCCAGGCCGGTAGCTGCAGGAACAGCTGGTCGACGATCAACTGCTTGGCCTTCCGATGCACGGCCGTCTCAAATCCAGTCCGGCAGTTGGACTCAACCAGATGGGCGAAATGGGCCCGCCGGCGGCGACTCTCCTGCGCCTTGGCGATCAAGGCGCCGCCGCAGGCCGGGCAGACACAGCCGCAAGACCTACCCGCGGACACCTGTCGCGCCGTCCACATGCGCCCGTCCTTGAGTCCAAATGGCACCCGAAGCCTCTGAGTGGCGAGCTTGTCATTACCTGTCGCGGGGATGACAGTCCGGTTTACCGTGGCGATGCTCATTTCCGATTACCCTCCGTGTTTAATGAAACCGGAGCATCAGAGCGACGCATGGACGGAAAAAGCCCGAAAGCCACCGAAACCGACCAGACGCACCTTTCGGCCGTGCAGTGGTTGCGCGTCTGGCTGCGCCAAGAAGGCGGAAACGAAAAGATTCCGCGGGTGCTAGACCTGCTCGCCGAGAAGGCCGAGCTGGCCTTGGCGCGCGGGTTGGAGCCTCCGGCCCAGGACGTGGAGACGTTGGCGGAGCTGTACTTTCTTGAGCACGGTGGCGAATTGGGTCATTCGACGGCTGGCCGGTGGCTACGGGGACCCGATGTCCGGAAATGGTGGGATGCCCGGCACGAGCGGATGGCTCAGGCGGCGGTGCGAGGTGGCCTGACCCTGCTTCCAGCCCTGGAGTGTCGGACTTCCACCGGCCGCGGCAACTCGACCGAGTACTGCCTGCGCTTCGATGAGGCGTTGCTCGCATCACTGGACGGAATGCCGCCACTCCCGGAGACAGGGGAGCCCCTCGCCGTATCTCAAGAAGGCGGGCTCATCTACACCACCGAGCCAGCCAAAGCTGCCTGGTGGCTGGGCTGGCTATCTTCGGCGCCTCGTTTCCCGATGCGTTCTTGGCGCGGCTACACCCTGGCGGCCTATCTGATTGTCTCCGGGGCGGTCGTGATTGGAATTTGGGCTCTGGGCTTCTTGGTGCTCATAAAGCCCCATCAAATTAATTCTGTTGACCTAGCCTACTTCCTAGTCGCGGTAAGTGCGACCTGGCTGGACTGGCAGTTGCTCAAACCCATCGTGCGGCTTCCATGGCAACGAGTTACCGTCTTGTCCGATGCACTGCTCAGGTTCGACCAAATGCACGGGCAGTTTCATCTCGTCCGGGACGCACGCACGAAGGCGGCCGGTGGCTGGTTCAGCGTGGTCCGCTACTGGGGTACCTGCCCGGTCTGTTCCGGCGAAGTAGACCTGCGCGAGGGGAGGCGCGACTTTCCCGGGCGCCTGGTGGGTCGCTGCTCCAATGCGCCCAGCGAGCACGTGTTTAGTTTTGACCCGGTCAGATTGACGGGACGGGATCTGCACACGACGCGCCTGTGAAGTCGCGGCAGCGTACCGGGATTGCGCAGTTTTCCACCGGCGCATTGATTTCGATGTTTCAGGACGTTCCAAGACGTTACATCGTCTCGGCTTCTTGCATTCCGAATTCTACCGGCTAGCTTGGTCACAAGCTTTTAGCCCGCGCCTTGGCGCTTACCAACAACCGGGGGAACGTCCCCTTGAATGACTAGTTGGCCATTTGTGCGCGAATCGCCGAACATTTGTCGCGCTTCTTTTACGTAGTTGTCCACGGCGTTTTCAAGCGAGGCAATTATCTGATCAACGTCGCACGATGGGTCTAGACGAGGCCCGCGACTCGGCCTCGGCGAACTCGTGGCTACGCCAATAACGCGACGCGTCCGACGGAAACGCAACGCACCCACAGAACAGGCACTCCCTACGCTCTGTCACTCCGCCGTAGGCATGCCGACTACGGCAGCGGCGGCACACAGTAGTCAACGCACGCCCGTGCATCGGACACGCCTCCAGACCGGGCAATTGCTGCAATATGCAGTGATAGCCCTGCTGCAGGCAGTCCGCGCAGTATCGAAGCGGCCAGGGTTCCCACCAACGCTTCATCTAGGGTGGGCCCGGCAACGTGGGCCACGTCGGCCCGAACTTGCGGTCATAGGACCGCCAGGCGCTTCGCGACAGGCGATTGAGCGCGATGAAGCCGAACTCCCGCGCGGTCGGCGAATCCAGTCGCGCCTCGAACTGGGTACACCATGCCACGCGAGGGGCATTCATCACGGCGCAGGCGCGAGCGTGCGCATGACAATCCATTGCGGCAGACGGCCGGGTGCGTCCACGTAGAGCCAATGCCGCAGGCAGCGATCGGCGCGATCATTAAGGCCTGGACGCCCATCGTTTATCTGGTCCTGCCAAAAGGCTCGGATGGCAATGTCCCAAGTCGCGGCCCCATCCGGTGGCAGCATTTGATCGAGCCTATCCACTTCGACCGGTTTACCCAAGTGCTTGCAATGGCGTTCGGCCAGCCACGCAAACGGCATGCGCTTGCTGCAGTAATGCCGCGCAGGATCCCGGGGAAGCTCGACATCGCGACGATCTTGGCGAATCACGACGGCCAGACGGCGCTTCCAGCCGGTGGCGCGGCGCCTGTCGCGGCGCAACGTGACGACCGGCGCGAGAGCGATGTCCAACGGCGGCGCCGGTGAACACACCAGCGCGTCGCGCACGAGCTGGGGCAACAGGCCTGCGTGCGACAACCCTACCAGGATTTCCGGCCCAGTCGGCTCGGAGGTAAGCTCCTTGACGTTGTCATCGAATGCGATGACTGGGATTATCTGAATTCGACGAAAGTACGCCACGGCTCGCGCTATTGCCCCAAAGGCCAGCTTTTCCTGGGCGAGAAAGCCCGGCGTGCGCCGATAACGCGCGGCGAGGACCGGAAAAAGCGGCGTGTGGCACGTGCGGCAGTTCGCGTGCGGAAGGTACGGTTCCATGTTGTTGTAGGCATGTGTCGCACCGCAGCGACTGCACGCCTGCGTCAGCGGCTGGCGATGCCAGGCGCACTCGGTCCATCCGCGCCACTGGTGGAAGATGCTGTGATACCCCAGGCGCGCGCAGGCGGGGCAAAAACGCACCAGGTGCTGGTGGAAGTACGGGCTCAACCACGGCGGCCACAGCGCTTGGCGTAGCGCAATGTTGGAGAAGAAAAAGGGCTGTGCGGACATCAGGTGTCCCAGCCACAGCCGTCGAGTGTCGGGGCCGTTGAGGCTGTTGATGGTGCTGAAGGCAAGCCAGCGACCGATGGGCGAGTCGTAGGCCGCCTCCAGTTCCGGGCTCCACGTGTACGGCGCTGCCGCATTGACAGCTCCGTCAGGCGAGAGCCTAACCATCGGCCGGTTCCGGGTCCGCGGCATCGGAGGCCGCTAAGGCCTCCTCCCAGTGCTTGGAAGTTCCCTTCCATCCAGCCCGATCCTCGTCGACGTACTCGGTGAGGAAGTGCCGGATCATCGCCCCGATCCACTCCATCCCCACCCCGCCCGGCTTGCGATGCAGGTTCAGCTGCGTGATGGCCTGCCAGGCCCGCGATGTTTCGTTGACCAAGCGCCAGCCCGCGTCAAAGGTCTTGGGGAAGAAGAATTGGGAGAAGGTCCAGCCTTCCTTGCGCGGATAGCGGCCCAGCTCGTCGAACACGGCGAGCACCTGCTCCAGATCTTCGTCCGTCTTGATGCCGGGGAACTGCACGAGGCTGCGCATGAAGCGCGTCACCAAGTCCGTGCGCCCGACCGTGGACAACGCGCTGCGCTCGTGCTCTAGCTCGAGCTGCCCGAAGGGGAACACGATCAGGGACACGCCCAAACGCGTGAGGTGATTCTGCACGGCCTTGAGCCAGCCCCACTGGTACTCGCCGTACTCTTGCGCTTCGTCGATGAACAGCACCAGGCGCCGTTCGCCGCGCGTGTTGGCCAAGGTCCACAGCAGGTTGACCAGCTGCTTGCGGCGCTCGCGCGGCACCCGCGCCGGACGCATCGCATAGCCGGCCGCGTCGAGCAGGTCCCCGTAGAAGTCGCCTTCCGACGGGCGCAAGCTCGGCGCGGCTTCCGCCACCAGCACCGGCACGTTCGGGAAGGCCTGGCGAATGCTTTCGGTCAGGTAGCGGATGGCCGTGGACTTGCCGTACCGCGGCGGCGCGCAAAAGCCGCGGCCGGAGCGACGCGAATAGATCGAACTGGACACCACCTTGGCCACGTAGTCCAAGGTGGGCGTCGGCAGGGCGAAACGCTCATCCCAGGTCACCACCGGGTGCGAGGCCCACAGCGCATCGCGCACGGCCAGCAGGCGCTCCAGGCTTCCCGGCGCGCCTACATCGGTGTTGAGTTCGGGCTCGGCACCTTCCAGATCTAGCGTGATCGACGCCGAATCCAACGGCGGGGCGCCGGGGTTGTTCAGCGAATCGTTTGTAGTGGTCATGACCGGTCTCCTATACGTTTAGAGGTGGCGCCCGAACACGGGCGCTCGGCGGCTGGCAACGAAGCCGCGGCGCGGTGCTTCGGCACGGGACGAAGGGCCGGTGGGCTGTCCGGTGTTGCGCCACTCGCGCGCGAGCGTCGTCGCTTCGGGCGACACGGTCGGTCGCCGCTTGCGCGCGCGTTTGGCGGCGCGCTTTTTTAGCGCCAAGTGCATGGCCGTGACCGGATCCATCCCGTCGGGAATGACCAGCCGCTTGTCGGCGATCGCGCGGTTGATCTGCCTACGGAACTCTAGCGAATGCGGCTCGCGCCGCCAGCGACCGAGCACGCGCACCTTGCCCAGCGATGCCCCGGTATCGGCATGGAACACCTCGAGGCTGCGGATGTCCTTGCTGTTGACGTGCAAGATCACCTTCTGCCCAACTAGCTTGAAATCGCGACAGATGACCTTGTTGGTGTAGTTCTGCCGCTCGAACTTGATCGACGGGCGGCGGCCCTTTTCAAGGCTGCCGCGGATGGTGGCGCGGAAGACCAGCCGGTCGAACTCGGGCCGGTAGGCCGTGGTCGGCGGGAGCACCGGAAGCAGCGTCGGGCAGGCCGTGCCAGCAACGGTTTGCGACAGTATTTCTAGCGGCGACAGGCTGAAGTGCCCTTCGGACGACTGGGAGTTGTAGTTGGCGATCACCACGTCGATGAGGTCGAGCAGTTCCTCTAGGTGCAGGCAGTGCTTGACCGCCTGCCCGACTGGGTCGTTGCGGCGCGGATCCTTAGGGTGCGAGCCGGTGGTCGAGACCACGCGCTGGAATCCGGCCTGCTCGAGCGCCCTGAACAACCGCTCGATCAACGGCCGGCGCATCCACTTGCGCACCGGTCCCCAATTGACCGCACAGCCCAGACGCTTTTGCAGCCGATCGGTGACCGCAAAGCCGATATTGATCAGGGCATTGTCGACCATCAGCGCGCCGAAGCTGCACGCGGTCAGTCCCGGTACCATGCCCAACGGCAGGCCGCCGCCCTCACGGTAATCGATGCCCTCCAATCTTACCTCGCGCCTCTTCCACGGAACGGTCAGGTTCAAGGCCGCCTCGAGGATGTCCGAGGAACGGCATTCGCGGCGCACGACTACGTAGTAAGACAGCACCGCGCCCGAACGTGCATCCAGGATCGGCAGCAGTTGCAGCCGCTCGATTGGCAGCCATATCTCACCGTCGGGCGTGGGAATGCCTACCCCGCCGATGAGGTCCAGCCGGTGCGCATCCATTTCGGCCACGTCGAACGGCGCGTAGGCCAACACCAGCTTGTCTTCGCCCGTCCCGGTGAACAGCTTGGAGGCGGCCACCTCGCCGAAGCGCGCCCTCGCGGCACGCTCTGGATTGGCCAGCAGAACCTGCGCCATGAAGCGGTCAATGCTGCGCCTACCCTGCTGCCTGGCCGTAAAGGGCCACTGAGTCGTCGGCAGCTGCGCAGCGCGGCACTCGCCAATGAAGGCTTCGTGCAACGCTTTGTTGCTGATGCGCGCCTCGTGCACGTTCGCGTGCGGCTTGCGCTTGAGCACCAGGTCGATCAGCCGCTCGCGTAGGCCCGGCACCTTGTCGAACATCAGAGTCAGCGCGCCGGCCGAGCCTGCCGCCGTGGACACCGGCGCGGTTCGTTCGTACGGCTTGCGCGCCGCGCCAGCGAGCACGCCGCGCCAGCCATACAACTGGCCGTCGGGCGCGAAGGTGATGCAGCGACGGAAGGCACGCAACAGCTGCATGCGGCTGAGCTTGAGCTCGTCGAGCAAGCCGCGAACCGGCTGGCGATCCAGGTACGCCGTAATCGCCTGGGTGAGCTTCCGTACTCGGTTACGCTGGTCCTCCGGGAGCTGTTCAACGTCCACGGCGGGCCACAGGGCCCGGTCGAGCACGGTGGGAGCCGCGGTATCGCGCGTCGCCCCGCTCACGGCGCACCGCCGACCAGGCTTTTGCCGGTAATGACTTCGGTGTCGATCGGCAGCGACAGCTGCCGGCGCTGCACCAGCTGGAACACGGCCGCGTAGGCATACGCCTGGTCGTGATCGTGAAGCGAGGCCGCCAGCACGTCCAGCCTGGTAGGGCCCGCCTGGCGCACCGCCAGGATCAACGCTTGCCGGATCGCGGCCAGCGGCTCGCCCTGCGCCGCGCCCAGGAAACGCAGCATGCGCAAGGTGTTCTGGATGCGAATCTGGTGCACGTCCAGGTCCGCCAGCGTCAGGCGCAGGTAACTGCCGCCGTGGCGCTTGGCGGCGATCTGCTGCGCTTCCTGCTGCAGCGCTGCCCTCAGTTCTTCCTCGGGCTCGGGCGGAGGCGTCGCCTCGCGCTTGAGTTCGCGGCACTCGGTGTGCCCGTCGCGAAAGCGCACGATCGCGTCGAAGATGGTCTTCCGATCCTCGTCACGCAACCTCACGATGTCTGGGTCCGGCTTGAAGTTAACCTCGGCCACCTCAGGGTCGAATTCCAAGCTCAGGAAGTGCAGGTACTCGACATCGCTGGTCAGCACCCAGTGACGCTCGTGCCGAGCGCAGTACACCAGCCACAGATTGCTGGCGTGCTCGGCGCGCTGCCCGCAGGCAGCGAACACCGCCTGGCGCAACTTGGTCGATGGGGCCGGGCCACGCCCGGTAATGACGCGGTCTTTCGGTTTAACGGTGTTGCCCATGACGTTTCTCCTGATGAGGAGCCGTCGGAAAATGGGCAAAAACGACCTGATTGACATCCCCGCCCCATAGGGGCATGGTTGCCGTGCGAAATCACCTTGTCTGGGTCGTTTTTGCGTAGGGAGCCGCCCCGGCCAGGGCGGCTTCGTTTTTTCCGATAGGCCATTCCTACTTCCGCCGGCGAAAGGTAGCCGCGCGCACCGCCGGCTTCGCGCGCGCAGACTGACCGGTATAGCCAATCCCACCGACCGAAGGTGAAGCGGATTGCGCAGCAAACCGTTACATTGGGCTCAACCCCCTCGGGAGGGTCAGGCCGATGCAGGTATTCAGTGCGGTGCCGGCGGTCGCGTTGCTAACGCGGCTTTATGTCGCGAATCTTCGACGCGAGCTGGGCTGCCCAATCCGGGATCTGGACTACCGGTTGCTGTGGGCCCGAAACGGCAGGGGCCGCAACGAACGCACCTCCACGACGTCGCCTCCGCGGATCTTTTCGCGCATCTGGAAGGGGAAGTGGCCTAACAATGGCGGCTATTGGGGCCTTCGAGATTCCGCCGAAAAATTTAATCTGGTCGTGCGGGTCGAGGCGAATTGTCCGGGCAGCCGCGCGTGGTTGATGGAGCCGCTCAAACGCGCCGCGCAATCCCAGCCGCATCGCATCGACACAATCGGCGAGGACATCGAGCACTTGGCCGCTCGATTGGGATTACGACGAATCCAGCCGGGTATACGACGCCTCCTGGCTGAGACCGACCCGAGCCTAAGCTATCTGCGGGCTGTCAACGAGTACCTGATCAATCTGCGCAGCCCATCGGCGGTGTGTCTGTTGACCTTGTGGTTCATCGAGGCAACTTGTATTCGGCCGCGCACCCCCTTAGTGCCCATGCTCCATGACGCAACGGTCCGAGGTTGGCGTGCCCTGGTCACCCTGCCCGGGCTCTTTAACGAGGGGGAGGAGAGGCAGGTCGCATTTGCCCAAGTTACCGCCCTGCTGAAAAACGTCATGTACAACCCCGCCCAGATTTGGCCGGGCCAGTTCGCGCGGAGCGCGCGCTCCCAGTACCCCATGTCGGGGTTCTGGGCGCCGACGCCTCAAGAGCTAGCCACGGAGTCCTCGCTAGCCGAGTTCCATGCGAATTTGTCCAACCCCGACTTCATCGAGGCGTGGGAGGCCGACCTTGGTCGCCAGCAGTGGATCGACTTGCAACTGCAGGCCGTGCGATTGAGCATCATGGCCTCGGCGCTTCGATGCGCTTGCCCCAGCGATGCGGAATCCGACCGGGTTAACGACTCGACAGCAACAGAAGCGCGGGTCGCCTATCTCGACCCCCGTCGTCGTGCGGGTCCCTAAGCCCGGGGTCGTCATGCCTCGGGTCGGAGCAAAGAGAAAGCGTTACAACGGGTTCGACCACGCGTGGTAACAGATTGGGTTCGCGCCTACATCCAGGTAACAGAATTCGCTGGCGCCCACGCAAGCAAAACCAGTATTATGCTTGTCGCCGGCGTGGCCCAACTCCTTGATTTTACTGGTGACCTGAGGGGTAACGCTCGTACCTTTATCAGGTCGGAGCACTGGAGTTCCTGCGCATTCGACGTGGAAACGTCTGTGCAGGTCAAAACTGGTGCTGGCATTTCAAGGCTGATGCGATAACTTCGCACAAACCTCTGTGCAAAAGGCCGATTGCACCTTGGACTGACTGATTCCAGGGGTTTTATTTGCCGTCACGCCCGGTTGGGCGTGCCCCTTGGGGTCGTGTCATTTCCTCGAAGCGAGTTCGCCTGAAGACGACTTCGCTGAACGCGATTTCGGTTTTGCGCCGCCGTCCTGCTTATTGACGGTCGCCCAGGCGATGCGCTCAGCGGTCGCCGTGGACTTGCCACTCTCCTTCTCGCTTTCTTCGATGTGCGCGGCCTGGCGTTTCTGCTTGGCCGAATAGCTGGACTTGTCTCCGCGGGGCATGATCGTCTCCTTGATCGACTATGGATTGGCCAAAATCTGCGTGTTCGCAAAGCGCAGGCAATGCTCGAGGTAGCCGCCTTCGTGCGCCTGTACGAGTTGCCACACTGCGTATTTCGGTGATCGTGACCGCTCGTTTCGGTTGATCGTGACCGGTCGGAGCCGAGTCGTTGTGCGTTGGGTTTAGTGTACGTCACCGGTCACGATGGATCGGCGATTCTGGTTTTTTCCTGCGGCTTGCGGCGTAGCGATTCGCCTTTGAGCGCGATGCGATGGGCGCGGTGCACGAGTCGGTCGAGGATGGCATCGGCGACGGTGGGGTCGTTGAGCCAAGCGTGCCAGTGCTCGATCGGCAGCTGGCTGGTGATGATGGTCGAGCGCGTGGTGCTGCGATCATCGATCACTTCCAGCAGATCGTGACGACCCGCCTGATCCAGCGGCGTCATGCCCCAGTCGTCGAGCAGCAACACGTCGGTGCGCGCCAGTTGGGCCAGCAGGCGGCCAAAGCTGCCGTCGGCATGAGCGATGCGCAACGCTTCCGTCAGGCGCGGCACGCGCTGGTAAAGCACCGAGAAGCCTTGTCGACAGGCCTGCTGGCCGAGTGCACACGCCAGCCAGGTCTTGCCCACGCCCGTCGGTCCAGTGATTAGCACGCCCTGGCCCTGACGGATCCAGTCGCCGCCGGCCAGGCTGGCCACCAGCCGCTTTTCCAGTCCGCGGCCTGGGCCGGTGTGCACATCTTCCAGACAGGCATCGGCGTGCTTGAGCTTGGCCTGCCGCAGCAAGCGATCCAGTCGCCGCGAGTCGCGCCAGCTTTGCTCGCGATCAACCAGCATGCCGAGGCGATCTTCAAAGCCCAGGTCATCACAAGCAGGCAGGATGCGTTGTTCTTCCAAGGCGCGAGCCATGCCGTCGAGCTTGAGCGTGCGCAGCTGATTGAGTGTGGTTTGGGTGAGCATGCAGTTCCTTCAGTGGGTGGTGGTGGATGGGAGGTAGTAATCGGGGCCGCGCAGGTTGTCGTGCTCCGGGCTGGTCCATTCCGGCGCGGCGACGGTCGGCAGCGGCTGCTTGTCCAGCCCGCCCTGCAGGATCGAGAGCACCGAGCGCCGGGTAAGCGAACCGATCGCCAGGGCGCGGGCGCAGCCCGCCTCCAGGCGTTCGTTGCCGTAGTGCCGGGCCAGCGAGAGCAGGCCCAGGCAACTGCGGTAGCCCATCTCCGGATGCGGCTTGGTGGTGAGCAGATGCTCGACCAGTTGCTGGGTTGACGGTCCGATGTCGGCCGCCCAACGACCGAACCGGCCCGGCGTCCAGTCCAGGTGCGCCCGGTGCGCGGCCGGCATGTGCTCGGCAATCGTGGTGTGACCACCCGCTCTGGCCGAGCGGGCATGGCTGGCTACGCGCCGGCCACCGTCCAGGATCTCAACGGTGGTGTCGGTGACCCGGGCCTCCACTTCGCGCCGCACCAGCGCATGGGGCACGCTGTAGTAATGCCCGTCGATGTCCACGTGGTAGTCGATGTTGACCCGGCAGACCTTGAACCGGGCAATCTCGAAGGGTTGTTCGGGTAACGGCATCAGCGCCGGTCGGTCGATGGTCTCGAACCAGTCGCGGCGGTTGCCGACCAGCTTCTTGAACGGCCGCACATTGAGCTCGACCAGAAGTTCGGCAATGGCAAGGTTGAGCGCGGCAAGCGTGAAGAACACCTGGTTGCGCAGCCGGGCCAGGATCCAACGCTCGACCACCTGCACGCCCACTTCGACTTTGGCCTTGTCCTGCGGCTTGCGCGGCCGCGCCGGCAAGATCGCGGTGCCGTAGTGTTCGGCGCAGGCTTGCGTGGCGCGGTTGAGTTCGGGCTCGTAGCGGTCCGGGTTCTTGATCAGGGCACGTGGGTTGTCCGGCACCACCAGCGCCGGGACGCCACCAAAAAACTGCAGGGCCTGGCTCAGGCCGCGCAGCCAGTCGACCTGGGTCTCGCCCGCTGTCGCACAGGCATAGGTGTAGTTGGACGCACCCAGCACCGCCACGAAGATGTGCGCCCGGCGCAGCTCGCCGGTGTCCGGGTTGACGATCGGCATGGTCGGCCCGGCGTAATCAATGAACAGCTTCTCACCGGCCCGATGCACCTGGCGCATCGAGCGCCGCAGCGAGCCGGCGTAGTCGTGGTGGTGCTGGCAGAACTGCGTGTACTGGTAGGTCGCCAGCCCGGCATGGGCCTGGCTGTACTCCTGCCACAGCAACTGCAGCGTCACCCCCTTGCGGCGCAGTTCGCGGTGCACCCAGGGCAGGTCGATGGCGGCACGCTCGCCGCGCACCGCCGCCGCCGGCGGACACAGCTGCGCCGCGACCTGCGTCTCGTCCAGTGCCGACACCGCCGCCCAGTCCAGCCCGGCGATCTGGGCCCGGACCACGTACTTGCTGACCACGCCCTTGGACAGGCCCAGGGCCCGGCCGATCTTCGCGTGCGAGAGACCGCAGTCGAGCTTGAGTCGAAGAATTTCCTTGATGTTGCGCATGGCCACTCGCGGTGTCGGCATCGGTTCCCCCAGAAACTGGGAAGGATGCTCCGTGGAAGTCATGCACAACGAACTCGGCGGAAGCGTTGACCAGCGCAAGCGCTGTTGAACGCCGGTAAGGTGTGACCGGTGATTTCGGAAACTGACCGAAATCGGTCACGATCAACTGAAACGGGCGGTCACACCTTAGCGAAATGACCGGTCACGGCTTACCGAAATGGGCGGTCACGATGGGCCGAAATACGCAGCCACACCTCGCAGAGCCATGACTGCGTATCGATGTCCGCAGGTCGCTGGCGGCGCAATCGAGGGTCGTGATCATGCCGCGCCGATAGCTGATGAGATTCCGTTTGTGAAGCGCGCAGGCCGATCATTCGCCGCTCGATCGCGACTTCGTCCCCGACGGCGATCTAGTCGAACGTGCGGTTGCGGATCAACTGTGGACTTCAGTCGTGTTCAGCGCTCGTCGTCGACGACGCGGCGAATCTCTTCCGGCGTGGACCGAGTTATGCCTTTGCCTATCGACTTGACCAGAAGCTTGGATACCTCGTGCCCGATTGTCGAGCGCAGCACGCCGAGAAGATGCGGTGCTGCCACCAGCACCAGTTCATCGTAAGCATGGCTCACCCGACCATGCTCGAGGCGTTCGGCGAGTTCGCGAGCGAACTCCAGATTCACCTTGTCGCGAATGGAAGTATGGGGCTCGATCGCGTGCCGGGCGCCGCCGACACTCTCCTGCGTCCTCGGGAGACGGTCGCGGGTCATCTCGCCGTCGTGCATTCGGCCCTCGGGATGGGTGATGTCGTCTATTTCTTCGAGCTTTCCGTCTTTCGCCTGCGCCTCGAACAGGCGCGCGCGAGATTCGTCCGCCACCAATATCCAGGTTGTCATATTCGCCTCCTAAAGTAATGTCCTCACACCAGCCATTGGCCAAACCAGTCGGCGGCGACCGCCGCCACCTGTTCCAAAGCGCCCGGTTCCTCGAACAGGTGCGTGGCACCAGGGACGATGACGAGTGCGGCCCAGGTCTGCATTGCGGCCTGTGCCGAACGATTAAGCTCCAGCACCTGCAGGTCGGCGCCGCCCACGATCAGCAGAGTGTGCGTACGCACCTGCGACAAGGCCTGCGAACCCGCCAGATCGGGCCGTCCGCCGCGTGACACGACAGCGGCTACCTCACCCGGTCGAGCGGCGGCCACGGCGATCGCCGCCGCGGCACCGGTGCTCGCACCGAACAGACCGATATGCAGATTGCGCAGCGACGACTCCAGCCGCGCCCACTGGAGCGCGGCATCCAGCCGCCGTGCAAGCAGCGGTATGTCGAAGCGATTCGTTGGATCGCTGTCTTCCTGCACTGTCAGCAGGTCGAACAGCAGGGTGGCAAAACCGCGCTGGTTCAATGCGCTCGCAACGAACTTGTTGCGCGAACTATGCCGACTGCTGCCACTGCCGTGGACGAAGATGACCAATCCGCGCAGCGACGAAGACAGGGTCAGATCACCTTCGAGGACGACGCGTCCCGCCGGAATACGGACTTGATGACGCGACGTTGTCGGCTCCCCCGCCGTGGACGCGGCGGGTGCGGCGAGCATGTCGATCACCTGTGCATCGGTGACACTGTTGAAGTCCAGGTAGTACTGGCCGACAGCCTGAAACGGCCGTGGCGTCGCCAGGCAGACGACGTCATCGGCGAACTTCGCAACCTGGGCCAGGCTATCCTGCGCGGCCACGGGTACTGCGCAGACCAGGCGCCCGGGCCCTTGGGCGCGCACCGCCTTCAGCGCCGCGATCATTGTCGCGCCGGTGGCCAGACCGTCATCGAGCACGATGACGGTCTGGCCAGCGAGGGCAAGCGCAGGCTGCCCCGGACGGTAGTGCGTGCGACGCTCACGAATCAGCGCCAGCTGACGCTGGGCTTCATGCTGGATGTACGCGTCATCTGCACCAGCCCGCGCGGCAAATTCGTTGATCGTTACCGCTCCCAGCTCGTCCACCGCACCGATCGCGAACTCCGGGTGGCCTGGTGCGCCGAGCTTGCGTACCAGCACGACATCCAGCTCGCCGCCCAAGGCGTCGGCGATGATCCGACCCATCGGCACCGCGCCACGCGGTATCGCAACTACCACCGGGCGCGCGCCGCGATAAGGTGCGAGTGCAGCGGCCAATTGCCGGGCCGCGTCATCGCGGTTGATGAATGGCAGTGAAACCATGATCTCGACTCCAAGCATCCTCAGCGCACCATCCTTGGCCGCCAAGTTGCCGTGCATGCATTGTATTGCGCCGGGCTCGGCGCCTATTGATCTGGGTCAAGATGCGGATGGATCCGTATGCCAAGCTCGATCCGAGGCCGCCAGCTGCGGTCGTCGTGCTTGAGGTTCATATGGTCGTCCACTCTCCGGCATTGGCAGCCATCCGCGACGCCGCCGTCGTGCTCGGCGACAGTCCCCGTGACTACGATCCGTTGCTGCGGATGGTCGGCGACCGCTCGTTCGTGTTACTCGGCGAGGCCACCCACGGTACCCACGAGTTCTATGCGATGCGCGCTGAGATAACCCGCCGACTGGTCGAGGAACTCGGTTTCGAGGCCGTGGCCGTGGAGGCCGACTGGCCCGACGCTTATCGGCTCAACCGTTACGTACATGGTGCCGGCGATGCCTCCATCGACGGAGCCTTTGGCGACTTCCAGCGATTTCCGACCTGGATGTGGCGAAATCAGGACGTGCGCTCCTTCATCCAGTGGTTGCACGCATACAACATGCGCACCCCCGCCCCATCGCGCGTCGGGTTCTATGGCATGGACCTGTACAGCCTGTACCGCTCCGCCGAGGCGGTGATTGACTATCTGGAAGAGATGGACCCCGATCAGGCGGCGGTCGCGAGGCGGCTGTATGCCGGCCTGGACCACGTACGCGACCCACAGGATTACGGTTACGAAGCCGCGGCCGGCCTGCGCCCGCCCTGCCGCGACGCGGCTGCGGCCCTGCTCACGGACCTGCGGCGCAAGGCGCCCGCCTATCTGGCCGAAGATGGGCAGGCGGCGCAAGATGAGCAGTTTTTCGCCGAACGCAACGCCTCTGTCGTGCTCAATGCCGAGCACTATTACCGCGCGATGTTCGGCGGCCGCACCAACACCTGGAACCTGCGCGATGCGCATATGGTCAATACGCTGTTCGGACTGCAACAACACCTGCGAGCCAGCGGGCGACGGGGACGGATCGTGGTATGGGCGCACAATTCGCACCTCGGCGACGCGCGCGCCACGCAGATGAGCGAACGCGGCGAATGGAACGTCGGGCAACTGCTGCGCGAACAGGCTGGCGTCGCGCAGGCACTGCTGGTCGGCTTTACCACCTACACCGGCCATGTCACTGCCGCACGGGACTGGGACGCACCGGCGGAACGACGCTGGGTGCGGCCGGCGCGCAAGGACAGCTGCGAGCACTTGTTCTACAGTACCCACCTCGACCGTTTTTTCCTGCCATTGGGTGGCGGCATTGCCGAGGCGCTCGCCGCGCCCCTGCTCGAGCGTGCCATCGGGGTCCTCTACCGCCCGGAGAGCGAACTGGCGAGCCACTACTTCAGCGCTTCGCTGAGTGCGCAGTTCGATGCGGTGTTCCACCTCGATGAAACCACGGCGGTCGAGCCGTTCGACATCACCGAGCATTGGACCCAGCACGAGGCGCCGGACACCTACCCATTTGGTCTGTGATGCGGGTGTCGCCGTGGCGACTGCATCTCCGGAACCATACCCCGGCGATCGCATTCGTTGGCGCTGCTTAATTTGGCAGCCGGTTTTGTCGGGGGTCCGCAGTCCCCATGCGCATCTCCAACGCAATCCGACCTGCAAGCGTCACGAGATGACTCCTCCCTTCAGCCGCGCCGTCTTCAGCGCCATCGATCGCTGCACGAACTTGACCAGCTCCACGACGGCTACCGGGGTCAGGGAACATGCGGCGATCACCCCCCAGTCTGCGATGGTGGGCCGGACGGTGTGGAGTACTGACTGCAGAAACGGTACGTAAACCGCTGCCATCTGCAGCAGCAGGCAGAACAGCACAGCCGCCCAGAGCCAGCCGTTGGTGAACAAGCTGGCAGTAAACGCTGACCGTGTCCGCGAACGCGCGTTGAAGGAATGGAAGACATTGGCCAGGGTCAGCGTCATGAACGCGATCGTGACCGCATGGCGCAGGTCGACGCCTTCCGCGCCGTACCACCGCATGCCGATGTAGAACGCCAGCAGCGTGACCCCGGTGAGAAGCAGGCCCTGCCAGACGATCAGCACGACGAAGTGCCGGGTTATCAACGGCTGGTTGGGGTCGCGCGGCGGTCGTTTCATCACATCCGGCGCCGACGGTTCCAGCGCCAGCGCCATCGCTGGGAAGATGTCGGTGACGATGTTGATCCACAAAATCTGCAGGGCGCCCAAGGGCAACGGCCAGCCGATCATGATGGCGGCAAACACCGTCATGATCTCTGCGAAGTTGGTGGAGAACAGGTAATGGATGAAGCGAAGGATGTTGTGGACGATGATCCGCCCTTGCTCCACCGCGCCGACGATGGTGGCGAAGTTGTCGTCGGTGATCACCATGTCGGCGGTTTCCTTCGCGACTTCGGTGCCCTTGATGCCCATGGCGATGCCGATGTCGGCTTTTTTCAGGGCCGGGGCGTCGTTCACCCCATCGCCGGTCATCGCGACCACCTGTCCGTTCAACTGCAGCGCCTCGACGATCTGCAGTTTGTGCTCCGGCGAGACACGGGCGAACACGGCCGCGTCGGCAACGACCGCCTGCCATCCTGCTGCATCCAGGTCGCTCAGTTCGCGGGCATGCACGGTCCGCAAGGCACGGCCTTGGGCGTCGCGGTCGATTCCCAGCTGGCGCGCGATCTCGGAAGCCGTCGCAGGCTGGTCGCCGGTGATCATGACGGCGCGGATGCCCGCCTCGCGGCAGGTGGCCATGGTGGTGCGCGCCTCGTCGCGGAGCGGGTCGATCATGCCGACCTGGCCGACGAAGACCAGCTCCCGGCTCAGGTCGTCACCGCCATAGCCCTGCGGCAGCTCCCGGTACGCCAGCCCAAGCACGCGCAGGGCGGTGCCGGCCAACTCGCGGTTGGTCTCTTCCCAGTGTTGCCGGTCGGCCGGCGTCAGCGGCGCAATACCGGCGGCACCGAGTTGCGAAACGCTGGCTTCGAGCAGCGTTCCGGGCGAACCCTTCACGTACGCGACCGTCGTGCCCGCCGGCGTGCGGTGCACCGTGACCATTCGCTTGGTCTCGCTGCTGAACGGGACTTCGGTAACGCGCGGGTACTCGCGCTCCGTGGCGGCGCGGTCCAACCCGCCTTTTTCCGCAGCGACAATCAGCGCCGCTTCGGTCGGGTCGCCCAGGATGGTGGCGTCGCCGTCTGTGCGGTCGACCTGCGCGTCGTTGCACAGCAGGCCGATCCGCAGCGCGAGGTGCAGTGACTCATCGGCGCCCGGGTCGACGTGCTGTCCCGCGACGCGGAACTCCCCGGCCGGCGCATAGCCGGCGCCGGTGACCTCGACGCGGCGCGTACCGATCTGCAACGCGCGGACCGTCATTTCATTGCGGGTCAGCGTTCCCGTCTTGTCGGTGCAGATGACCGTGGTCGAGCCGAGCGTTTCGACTGCGGGCAAGCGGCGAACGAGCGCGTGCATGCGCGCCATGCGCTGCATCCCCAGCGCCAGCGTCATGGTGGTGACGGCTGGCAGCCCCTCGGGCACCGCCGCGATCGCCAACGAGATGCCGACCTCGAGCATGTAAAGAAAGCTGTTGCCGCGCAGCCAGCCCGTCACCACGATCACCGCGCACAGCACCAACACCATCAGCAGCAGCGCGCGGCCAAGCTGGGCGAGTTTCGCTTCGAGCGGGCTGCCGCGTGCGCCCACCTGCTCGATGAGCGTGCCGATCTTGCCCATTTCGGTCAGTTTGCCCGTGGCCGTGACGATGAATTTTCCGCGGCCATCGGTGACGGCGGTCCCCAGGTGCACCATGTTGATCCGGTCGCCGACCGCCGCGTTGCGATCAGCAATGGGATCTGCAGTCTTGGTGACGGGGAGGGACTCGCCGGTCAGCGCGGCCTCCTCCAGCTGCAACCGGACGTGCTCCACGATGCGCCCGTCGGCCGGCACCCGCGCACCGGTGCTGAGGATGGCCACGTCACCGGTCACCAGCTCCCGTGCAGGGATCTGTCGTTCCTCTCCATCTCGAAGAACGTGGGCCACCGGCACGGTCTGCTTGCGCAGTGCGTCCAGCGCCCCCTCCGCCTTCCACTCGGTGACGAAACCGATCACCGCGTTCAAGACAATGACGATCAGAATGGCAACTGCCTGGATATTTTCCCCGAGCGCAAAGGCAACTCCACCGGCCGCCAGCAGCAGCACGACGATGAGGCTGCGGAACTGGTGAACGAAGATCGACAGGGCTGAGCGTTGCTTTATCCCTGCGAGCGCGTTGGCCCCCTGTTGCGTATGGCGCACGGTGGCCTCCGCGTGGGTCAGGCCATATGTCACGTTCGTCCGCAGGCGCTCGGCCGTCTCCTCGACTGAAAGCATGTGCCAAGCCTCCGCCGGCCCGGGTGTTAGCACCGTATGACCGGTGAGCACGTGCTTCGATTGTTCTTTCACCGGAGCACCCGTCTTGGCCGGCGCCGCAGGCGCTTGGTCCTCCGGCGCTATCGCCGCCGAGATCCGTGCCCGCAGTCGACGGAGAAAAGAAGTTGCCGCAGCCGGAGCGGCCGACGCGGGTGAATCGGCTGGCTTGGGTCCAGCGCCCGTTTTGGGAGCGGCCGTCGCCGGTATATCCGGCATCTGCATACCGGCAGCCATTGCTTCGGTATCGGGCTTTGGGGTTGCGGCCGGGGAGGTTTCCGGCGCAACCACCGGCGCTTGCGGAACGGCAGCAAGATCCGAGTCTGAATTCGGCGCAGCGGACTCATGCCCGCGTTGGCGCACGGCCGACTTGATATCGGCGATCTCGAGTCGGGTTTCGTCATAGCGCACCGTGGCGCTTCCCGCAGCGTAATTCACTGTAACGCTTTCGACACCCGGTACCCCGCCAATCCGCTTTTCCACTTCGTCCACGCTCAATGCCGACAGCATGGCGTGCACTTCGATCACACTCGTCTTCATCGCATTTCCTAAATCGTTGTCGTATTCAATAAATGCTTTGTTGCATTCCAGGTCACATCGCAAGTCTGAATCGCCCCGGCTTCTCCGGAGGCTCGTTGGTTTGAGTCACGCCACCATGGCGAGCTCATTGGCTTTTGCATAATAGGCCGCTTCGGCTTCGGCCGGCGGGAC
>JBBRXD010000015.1:0-19450 GCA_038248775.1 Lysobacterales bacterium
ATCTGAATGAGGCGCTCGAAACACTCGATAACGCCATCCGCAAAATCGACCGTGAGACGCGCACGCGTTTCAAGGAGACCTTCGACAAGGTCAATTCGGGCTTGCAACGCATGTTCCCGCGTCTGTTCGGTGGTGGCCATGCCTACCTGGAGCTGACTGGCGAAGACTTGCTCGATACCGGGGTATCGATCATGGCGCGCCCCCCGGGCAAGCGCGTTTCGAACATTTCGCTATTGTCGGGAGGGGAGAAGGCCCTGACGGCAGTGGCGCTGGTATTCGCCATCTTCCGGCTGAACCCGGCGCCTTTCTGCCTGCTCGACGAGGTGGACGCGCCGCTGGACGAAGCCAACGTGGGACGCTTCTCGGCCCTGGTCACCGAGATGAGCGAAAAAGTGCAGTTCCTGTTCGTCACCCACAACAAGGCGACGATGGAAGCGGCGAAGCAATTGTCCGGCGTCACCATGCGTGAGCCGGGCGTCAGCCGACTGGTGTCGGTGGACCTGGCCGAGGCCTCGCGGCTGGTGGGTGCCGCCTGAGCGCCGGGTACGGCATAATCGGGCGTAGACCGGTCCGTCGGGCCGGCCCCAAGCAAGCTGGTTGGCACACTCCGGAGACTGGCAATGATTGAAGGACTCAGTGACACCAACATGATGCGGATCGGCATCGGCCTGGTTGCCCTGATCGTATTCCTCGTGATCCTGTACTCCAGCCGCAGGAAGCCGGGGCAGGGCAAGCGCGTCGCGGCCCCGGCCGGCGATGCTGGTGAGCGGCTCGAGCCCACCCTTCGCGAGATCATCGAAGCCGGGGAAGGATTGGCGGATGAACCCCAGGATATCGCCGGGGAAACGGGTCCACTTGCTACGAGCGACGCTGAAGTACCGTCAGCGCGCGCCGCTGGATCGGTTGGCAGTCGGCCCGCGGGTGAGTACGAAAAAATCGTTTCCATCTTCCTGGTGGCGCGCGCGGGCCAGTCGCTCAGTGGCTCCGACCTGGTGGTCGCGTCCGAAAAGGCTGGTCTGGTTTACGGCCACATGAATATCTTCCACCGCATGGTGGACAAGCATCCCGAGCTCGGTCCTATCTTCAGCGTCGCCAACCTGGTGAAGCCCGGCCATTTCGACCTTCGCAGCATCAAGGAACTGCAGACGCCCGGCGTCAATTTCTTCATCACCCTGCCCGGCCCCATGTCGGCGCTGGATGCCTGGGACACCCTGTTGCCGACAGCGCAGCGCATGGCCGAGCTGCTCGATGCTGTCCTGCTCGACGAAGAGCGCAACGCCCTGGGTCGCCAGCGTATCGCCAACATCCGCGACGAGATGCGCGCGTACGACCGCGCCCGCGAGAAGATGAATATCCGACCGGGCCGCTAGGCCATGGCTGAGGCCGCCAAGCGCGCGGCCCGGCTGCGTGGGCTGATCGACGAGGCCAACTATCGCTATCACGTGCTCGACGATCCGACCATTGCGGATGGGGATTATGACGCGTTGATGCGCGAGCTGGAACAGATCGAACTCGTGCATCCGGAGCTTCGCAGCCCCGACTCGCCGACATTGCGCGTTGGGGCAAAAGCACAGGGCGAGTTCGCGCCCGTGCACCACGCCAAGCCCATGCTGTCCCTGGCCAATGCCTTCTCCGAACAGGAGGTGCGGGAGTTCGTCGCGCGCATCAGCGCGAGCCTGGGCGAACCGGCGCCAGCTTTTTCGACCGAGCCCAAGCTCGACGGGCTGGCCATCAGCCTGCGCTACGAGGACGGCGTGTTCGTGCGCGGTGCGACGCGGGGCGACGGCGCCACTGGTGAAGACGTGACGGCCAACCTGCGCACTATCCGGGCTATCCCGCTTCGCCTTCGTGGCGAAGCGCCGAAGCTGCTGGAGGTTCGTGGCGAAGTCTTCATGCCGCGCGCCGCGTTCGAGGCCTTCAACGCGAGCGCCCGCGCCAAGGGTGACAAGCCCCTGGCCAATCCGCGCAATGGTGCCGCTGGATCATTGCGCCAGCTCGATTCCCGAATCACCGCGTCGCGACCCCTCAGCTTCTACGCGTATGCACTCGGTGCGATCTCGGACTGGTCACCCGCGCCGTGTCACTCCGGGGTGTTGCAACAGTTGCGTGATTTCGGCCTTCCAGTCTGTCCAGAGGTGGACACGGCCATCGGCGCGGAAGGCTTGCTGGCCTATTTCGAACGCATCGGCGCGCGTCGCGACAAGCTTGCCTACGATATCGACGGCGTCGTCTACAAGCTCGATCGCCTCGACCAGCAGGAAGCGATGGGTTTCGTATCGCGCGCGCCGCGCTGGGCGCTGGCGCACAAGTTTCCCGCGCAGGAACAAACCACGCGGGTCGAGGCCATCGACGTGCAGGTGGGACGCACCGGCGCCATCACGCCGGTTGCACGCCTGGCACCGGTGAATGTCGCCGGCGTCGTGGTGACCAATGCGACCTTGCACAACGCTGACCAGATCGCGCGGCTGGACGTGCGCGTTGGCGACAGCGTGATCGTGCGCCGCGCCGGGGACGTGATTCCCGAAGTGGTGAGCGTGATCATGGACGAGCGGCCGCGGGACGGCAGTGGCATCGCACTCAACCCGCCGTTCTCGATGCCGACTTCGTGTCCGGTGTGCGGATCGGACGTGGTGCGTGAAGCGGGCGAAGTGGCCGCGCGATGCACGGGCGAACTGTTCTGCCCGGCGCAGCGCAAGCAATCACTAAATCATTTCGCCTCGCGGCGGGCGATGGACATCGAGGGCCTGGGTGATCGCCTGATCGACGACCTCGTCGAGCTCGATTACATTTCCACCGTTGCCGACCTGTATCGGCTGACGCTGGACGATTTCCTGGCCATGCGTCGGCGCGCCGATGAACGCGATGGTGCGGTAGCCGAGACCGCCAGGGGCGGCAAGGTGGCCAGCAAGTGGGCGCAGAACCTGCTGGACTCCATCCAGGGCAGTCGCGCGACGACCCTGGAACGGTTGCTGTTCGCGCTGGGCATCCGCGATGTCGGCGAATCCACTGCCAAGACCCTGGCCCGCCACTTCGGTTCGCTTGACGCCCTTATGTCCGCCGACCAGGCACAACTGTTGGACGTGCCCGACGTGGGACCTGTGGTCACGCGGCGCATCGCCACGTTTTTCCACGAGGCGCATAACCGCGAGGTCATCGCCAGGCTGCGCGCCGCCGGCGTGGCCTGGGCGGAAGGTCCGCCACAGCGATCGGCGGATGGCCCGCTGGTGGGCAAGACCGTCGTGTTGACCGGCGCCTTGTCGAGCATGAGTCGCGACCTGGCCGGTGACCGGCTGGAGGCGCTGGGTGCCAGGGTATCGGGCAGTGTCTCGAAGAAAACCAGTATCGTGGTGGCAGGCGAAGCCGCCGGAGCCAAGCTGGAAAAAGCCATCGAGCTGGGCGTCGAAGTCTGGGATGAAGCCAGGCTTTTGGATTTCCTGGACAAACACGCACAATGAAGCCTGCCGCAAACCGGGATCGCGTATGAAAGACTGGAAGCCGACCGCATCGATTGAAGCCATCCAGCTGCGCGCGCGCCTGAATACGCTTATCCGCCGCTTCTTCCTGGAACGCGGTGTGCTCGAGGTCGAGACCCCGATACTCTCGGCAGCGGGAAACACCGATCCAAATATTGAAAGCTTCCACCTGGATTTCAGCGGCCATGTTTCAGCAGGCCTGCCCCGTCGATGGCTGCGCACATCGCCCGAATTCCCGCTTAAGCGATTGCTGTCGGCGGGCGTGGGAAGCTGTTACGAACTGGGCAGGGTGTTTCGCAATGGCGAAATGGGACGACTGCACAATCCCGAGTTCAGCATGCTGGAGTGGTATCGCCAGGGTTGGGACCATCACCAGTTGATGGACGAGTGCGCTGAGCTTGTGAAGGAAGCGCTGCGCCTGGTCGGCAAGAGCGCGAGTATTCGCGACACCAGCTTTCGACAGATCTACCTCGAGCACCTCGGCATCGATCCGATGACCGCCAGCGAGGCGGAACTGCGCGCGCCGCTGGCGGTTTTCGACATTCGCGCCGACGGGCTGACCCGCGACGACTGGCTGGACCTGCTGATGACCCACCTGATCCAGCCAGCCATTCCCGATAACCGAATCGTGCTGGTGTACGACTATCCCAAGAGCCAGGCTGCACTGGCGCGTATTCGCCAGGGTGACATCCCGGTGGCGGAACGGTTCGAGGTCTACCTCGGTCCGGTGGAACTGGCCAATGGCTATCGCGAACTGAATGATGCCGACGAGCAGCGCGAGCGATTCGTGCGTGACCTGAGCCGGCGCAAGAAGAAGGGCGATTCGATGCCGCCCATCGACGAGCGCTTGCTGGCCGCGTTACCCGCACTGCCTGATTGCTCGGGTGTGGCCATGGGCGTGGATCGCTTGTTGATGGTGATGCTGGGTACCGAACGGATAGCCGACGTCATCGCGGTACCGTTCGACCGGGCTTGACGCCAGGCCTGTCAAAGGGCGCTGCTTCAGGCCATGCCAGGCAGCCCAGGGTCTGGCGCCGATGCCACCATCACCCGGTTGCGCCCTCGCGCCTTGGCCTCGTAGAGCGCATGGTCTGCCTGCAGCAGCAAACCCTCCGGCGTCTCCCCGTGTTCGGGAGAGACCGCTACGCCGATGGACGTAGTGAGCTTTGGCAGCAAATGGCCTTCGTGCATCACGTCCATTCCGGCCAGCATGCGCATCAGTTCACCGGCGCGGCGCAAGGCCACCCCAATGTCCATCTCGGGCGCAATCAAAACAAATTCCTCGCCGCCCTGTCGGCAGGCGATGTCTTCGCTGCGCGAGTGGCTCTGCAGGATACGCGCGAAGGCGACCAGCACCGCGTCGCCAGCGGGATGCCCGAAACTGTCGTTGAAATCCTTGAAGTGGTCCAGGTCGAAGGCGAATACGGCCAGGGACTGGCCGCGACGTTTGCTGCGTGCGAGTTCGCGACCCAGGGATTCACTGAGATAACGCCGGTTGAACAGGCCTGTGAGCGGGTCGCGCACGGATAGATCGCGCAAGCTCTGTCGCAGTTTCAAGTTCGCCAGCGCAAGCGCCAACTGATCAGCAGCGGCGACTGCCACCTGCAGCTTTGGAAAGGCGCCCGTGCCATGTGCGCTCAGGTAGATCCATCCCAGCGACTCGCCCTGGGCGACCAGCGGAATGCAGGCTGCGATGAATGCTTCGCCGGATTCCCTGGCCGCGATGTGCGCGCACAGGCTTTCCGGTGATGCGCTATCGCCCAGGTACATTCGCTTGCGCTGCATGCACCTGCAGTCTTCCGCGCTGGCCTGGTCGAGGGTATTGCCGGCGTGGATTCCCCAGAGGTGGGTGGCTTCGGCGAGGCCCTCGCCATCGATCAGCGGATAGATCGTTCCGGCGCTGTCAGGCAGTAGCAGGGACAGCATTTGTTCACTGATCTGCAAGGCTTCAGCCAGATCGGTACAGCCGATCAGCAAGTTGCCGTAGCGGCCAAGCAAGGCCAGGTCGGTGCTTCGTGATTCCTGGCTGGCCTGGATCTTGTGCAGGTCGAGGCGGGCGGCTTCGGCCGACTGCTCGCTGCCGAGCGCGCGTTCTTCGGCTCGGGCCAGCAACTGGTGCATGGTGGCGATCAGGATCAGGCCGCAGGCAACGGCGCCGGCCACCACAAGCGGACTTTTCAAGGCCAGGGCCAGGCTCGCCACGAGCACAAGCAACAGGCCTGCCAGGCCGTAGAAGGCTGGCCGCGCGCGCCCCTGTCGCAAGGCTGGTCTCATGCCATGCACCTTAGGGGCTTTGCGGGAGGCTGACAATGCGGCTCATGTGCGCGCTATCACAGCTCGCAAGATGCGTTCCCGCCAAGCGTTTTCAACGCATCGGCCTGCTTCGCGGCCGTGAAACGGCTGGCGCCTTCTTGCGTGCTGGCTGCGCTGCCCTTGCTGGCTTCATCGCTTTTTTCGGAGGCGCCGCCGGCTTCAGTGTCGGACTCGCGAACTCGGCGACGCGCAACCCCCACGTGGTGGCCAGGCGCAGCGGCGGCAGGGCGAGCGTGAGTGCCTCCGCGCTCCAGCGGCGCAGCGTGGTTGGCGCCAGGTTCAAGGCATCCGACAAGGGTGCAGGCAGCCAATCGGCTCCTGCGCGGCGCAACCGGCAGACGCTGTCGGCGTAGCGGCCCGCTGCCCAGGTGGCGGCAACGGCCTTGGCAGTGGCGGTGATCAGCGGCTCGAGAGGTGTGTAGCGAATCAGCGGGCTACTCACGCTGTCCGGCACCCAGGTCCTGAGTACCGACTTCAATCCTGCTTGCGACGCCAGCGGCGTCATGACGCTTTGCGTCTGCGCCACTGCGAGTATTCCCTCGACTTCCCAGCCCGCGGGCTTGAGGTGGTAGCGGGCATAGATCTGTTTCACCAGCAGGCGCTGGATTCGTTCCGGTGCGTCGCCTCGGCCGGCATCGGTTACTGCGCGCGGCAGGAACGGCTTCATCATCGGCAAGCGGTCCAAGGCCACCTGCAGTGCTGCGGCGGCGCCTGCCTTGACGCAAGAGGCGTGCAGCGTGGTTTCGACGCCGGGCTCGGGAACTGCCGATTCGAGATTCACGGCGGCATCTTTCCGGGCTGGTTTTCGAGAGATTGCCATGCCCCAGCATAACGCCTGCCAACGCGCCCCGCGAAGCCGGCGTCCAGCCCGGCTAAACTAGGACATCGCCCAGGAAAACCGACATGGACTTCGATCGCTACGACCACATCCGGCCCATCCGATGGCACGACGGCATGCTGTCGCTGCTGGACCAGCGCAAATTGCCGTTCACGGTCCTGTACCTCGATTGCCGGGGCAGCCACGAGGTCAGTGCGGCGATCCGCGAGCTTGTGGTTCGCGGCGCGCCTGCCATTGGCATCGCGGCAGCCTTTGGCGTGGTGCTCGCGGCCGAGGGAGTTGAAGCCGCGACGGGTGCCATGGCGATGCAGGCGATGGAGCCCAGGATCGTGGAACTGAATGCGGCACGGCCTACCTCGGTGAACCTGATGTGGGCCATCGCGCGCATGCGTGCCGTGTTGGCGACGGCGGGGGCAGACTGGCGCAAGGCGATCGAGGCCGAGGCTATCGCCATCGAGCGCGAGGACCTCGCGGCGAATCGGCATATGGGTGAACTCGGTGCCAACCTGATTACGCCCGGTTCCGGCGTGCTGACCCATTGCAACACCGGCTCGCTGGCCACGGCGGGCTTCGGAACTGCTTTGGGCGTAATTCGAGCCGGTGTTGCCATGGATCGGATCAATCGCGTCTATGCGGGCGAGACGAGGCCCTGGTTACAGGGCGCGCGCCTCACCGTCTGGGAATTGCGGGAAGATGGAATTCCCGCCACGCTGATCGCCGATGCCGCAGGCGCGCACCTCATGAAGACCGGCGTCGTGCAGTGGCTGATCGTCGGCGCCGATCGCATCTGCGCCAATGGCGATACCGCGAACAAGATCGGGACCTACGCGCATGCCATTTCCGCCCGCCACCACGGAGTAAAGGTGATGGTCGTGGCGCCGGCGTCCACCGTGGACATGGCCACGCCCCGCGGCGAAGACATCCATATCGAAGAGCGCGACGGCGCCGAATTGCTGTCGATGTCAGGCGTGCGCACGGTCGCCGACGGCGTGGCTGCCTTCAATCCGGTGTTCGACGTGACGCCGGCTGGGCTGATCGATGCGCTGGTCACCGAACGGGGCGTGATCGAGCATCCCGACGGCGAGAAAATGGCGGCCATGTTCGGGCCTGTGTCAAGTGTCTGAAACCCCTGATTTTCATGGCCTTTCCGGCCGCCGCGAAGGCCCCTTTTCTGGTATTATTTGCTGTCTGCGAAAGCAGGCAGCGGCGCGCGTACGCGCCAACCCAAAAACCGCGGAAATCGGATTAAAGAATGGCAGAGCTGGCGAAGGAAATCATCCCGGTAAACCTTGAAGACGAGATGCGCAGGAGTTACCTCGATTACGCGATGAGCGTGATCGTGGGCCGCGCCCTCCCGGATGTCCGTGATGGTCTCAAGCCCGTCCATCGTCGCGTGTTGTTCGCCATGCATGAGCTGGGTGCGCATTCCAACAAGCCTTATTACAAGTCCGCCCGAATCGTGGGTGACGTGATCGGCAAGTACCATCCGCATGGCGACCAATCGGTGTACGACACCCTGGTGCGCATGGCCCAGCCGTTCTCGCTGCGCTACATGCTGGTGGACGGCCAAGGCAACTTCGGTTCAGTTGACGGCGACTCTGCCGCGGCGATGCGTTACACCGAAGCGCGCATGGCCAAGCTGACCCATCAGTTGATGGCCGACATCGACAAGGACACGGTCGATTTCCAGCCCAACTACGACGAGAAGGAACAGGAGCCCACGGTCATGCCGACCCGGGTGCCGAACCTGCTGATCAACGGCTCGGCCGGTATCGCGGTCGGTATGGCGACCAACATCCCACCGCACAACCTGACCGAAGTCATCAATGCGACCATCGCACTGATCGATGATCCGGAGGCAAGCATCAGCGACCTGATGCAGCACATCCCGGGCCCGGACTTCCCGACCTCCGCCATCATCAATGGTGCCGCCGGCATCCACGCCGCGTACCACACCGGCCGTGGTCGCGTGCGAATGAAGGCGCGCGCTGATATAGAGATCAACGAGGACAACGGCCGCGAATCGATCATCGTCACCGAATTGCCGTACCAGGTTAACAAGGCCAGGTTGATCGAAAAGATCGCCGAGCTGGTGAAGGAAAAGAAGATCGAGGGCATCTCGGAGTTGCGCGACGAGTCCGACAAGGACGGCATGCGCATCTACATCGAGGTCAAGCGCAACGAGTCGGCCGAGGTGATCCTCAACAACCTGTACTCGCAGACGCAGCTGGAAAGCGTGTTCAGCATCAACATGGTGGCGCTGGTGGACGGCCGTCCACAGCTGCTCAACCTCAAGCAGGTGCTGGAAGCGTTCGTGCGTCATCGCCGCGAAGTCGTCACCCGTCGCACCATCTTCGAATTGCGCCGGGCCCGCGCACGCGCGCACATCCTTGAAGGCTTGACGGTCGCGCTGGCCAACATCGACGAAATGATCGAGCTGATCAAGACCTCCGAAAGCCCCGCCGTCGCCAAGGACCGGATGCTTGCCAAGAGCTGGGAACCGGGCCTGGTGCGCGCGTTGTTGGGTGCGGTTGGCGCCGAGGCATCGCGTCCCGAAGACCTAACGCTTGAATTCGGACTGCACGATGGCGGCTATCGCCTGACTGAAGTGCAGGCGAAGGAAATCCTGGAAATGCGCCTGAACCGCCTGACCGGGCTGGAACAGGAAAAGCTGACCGACGAATACCGCCAGTTACTGGAAACGATCGCCGGCCTGATCCGGATCCTTGAAAATCCGGATGTGCTGCTTGACGTAATCCGCACCGAGCTGCGCAACCTGCAGGAAGAGTTCGGCGACGAACGCCGCACCGAGATCCGACCGGGCGAGGAAGACCTCGACATCCTGGACCTGATCGAATCGGAAGACGTGGTGGTCACGCTTTCGCATGCGGGCTACGCCAAGCGCCAGCCAACCACCGCCTATCGCGCGCAGAAGCGCGGCGGCAAGGGTCGTTCGGCCACGGCGGTGAAGGAAGAAGACTTCATCGAGCGGCTGTGGGTAGTCAACACCCATGACACGCTGCTGACCTTCACCAGCGCCGGTCGCGTGTTCTGGCTGAAGGTTTATCAATTGCCGGACGCAGGCCCGAATTCGCGCGGTCGCCCGATCATCAACTGGATCCCGCTTGAACAGGGTGAGAAGGTGCAGGCCGTGTTGCCGGTGCGGGAATTCAGCGAACGCATGTACGTGTTCTTCGCCACCCGCGATGGCACGGTCAAGAAGACCCCGCTGTCGGATTATTCGCGGCCGCGTTCAACTGGCATCTGGGCGATCAACCTGGATGAAGGCGATGGCCTGGTTGACGTGCAGATGACCAACGGCTCGCGCGACATCATGTTGTTCGCATCCAACGGCAAGGCCGTGCGCTTTGCCGAAGGCGAAGTGCGCTCGATGGGTCGAACCGCAACCGGCGTGCGCGGCATGAAGCTGGCCAAGGGCGAGCGCGTGCAGAGCATGATCGTGGTCGACGGCGATGGCGACATCCTGACCGCCAGCGAGAATGGCTTCGGCAAGCGCACCGGCCAGTCCGAATATCCGCGCAAGGGCCGGGGCACGCAGGGCGTCATCGCGCTGCAAACCAGTGACCGCAATGGCGCGCTGGTCGGCGCGATCCAATTGACCGAGCAGCATGAAATCCTCCTGATTTCCGACCAGGGCACGCTGGTGCGTACCCGCGCAGCCGAAGTCTCGCAGGTTGGTCGCAACACCCAGGGCGTCACACTGATGCGCGTGGCAGGTGATGAGAAGCTGATCGCGGTCGAACGCCTGGACGTGATCGATGCAATCGACGAAGGCGACGAAGCGGCGCCGGATGCAGGCATCGAACCGGGCGAGCCGGCGCCAGCCTGAACCGTGATAAGCAAGGCGTCTGAGGCCCAAGGGTTGCAGGCGCCCTGGAACACTCATGGATTTTTCACCTGGCTTGCGCCTAAGCTGGGGCCAGTCTTCCGGGGTAACCATGCAGCCTGAGTATCCACGCATTCGTGCCGCGCTGACCGCGCTGGCGCTTTCACTGTTCGCCGCACTCCCTGCCATCGCCGACCCGGCATTGCTTCCGTCTGCCGACGGCAATCGAATTGCCGCCGCGCGGGACCGGGTGCTGCCCGTCGTCGTCAGCATCCTGACGGTGCGACAGGATTACCGACAGGGCGAGCGGTCGCTCAGCGTGTCCAGTGGCAGTGGCACCATCGTGAGCGAAGCCGGGCACATCGCCACCAATGCGCATGTGACCCAAAACGGGAAATCTTTCCGTATCGTTTTTGCCGACGGTCGCGAACTCCCCGCTAAACTCATCGGCACCGATACGCTGTCGGACCTTGCCGTGCTGCAGGTACAGCCGGCCACACCGGAAAAATTCGCCTTTGCCCAGTTCGCCGACAAGCTTGACCTGCGGCCTGGCGATACCGTGCTGGCGATGGGCGCACCCTGGGGTTTGTCCAATTCGATGAGTGCTGGCGTGGTCAATAATCCGCGCCGCCTGTTGGTGTCCCTGTTCGATGACGAAGCCGAGTACGAAGACAGCCTGAGCGAAGACGAGCCCACCGGCCGCTACTACGCATGGATCCAGCACGATGCCTCCATCGCGCCGGGCAATTCGGGCGGCCCACTGGTCGACCTGTCGGGGCGGATCGTCGGCGTGAACACGCGGGGCATGATCGTCGGCGGCGACCTGGCCTTTGCCATCCCCGGCGCGGAAGCCGGCCGCATCGTCCAGTCACTGATCAAGAACGGCAAAGTGCCGCGCGTATCGCTGGGTTTCCGTTTGCGGTCACTGAAGGGCACGCCTTACACGCAAGGTGTCCTGGTCAACGCCGTTGAACGCGGCTCACCGCCAGAAAAGGCCGGACTGCAAGCCGGTGATCGGATCCTCAGCCTCAATGGCAGCCCGATCACCGCACTGCAGCCGATTGACGTGCCGCAGGTCCAGCAGTCAATTGCCGAACTGCCCATCGATTCGACGGTGTACCTGCAGGTGATGCGTAATGGAGCACAGCGCGAGATCAAGCTCAAAGCCCTGGCGCAAGCCACCGAACGCGGTCGCGAGGCAGCCTTGGCTGCCTACGGCATGTCCGCGTCGGAATTGACGCCCGCCATGGGCAAGCGCCGCAACATCCAGGCTGAGTCCGGCGTGCTGGTGACGGGAATCAGGCCCGGTGGCCCCGCAGCCGTCGCGCGGCCGGAGATGGCGGCAGGCGTGGTGATAAGCGCGGTTAATGGCAAGAGAGTCGCTACCCTGGACGACATGCTGGCGCAGGCCGCTACCGCCACCGATGACAAGCCGCTGGTGTTGCAACTCGAAAGCAATGGCTCGCAGCGGCTAAGCCTGTTGAAGCCGGTGTTTGGCGACCAGTCGCGAGAGCCGCTGCCCGAGTTGCCAAAGTCCTGGGTCGGCGTCGAAGTGCAGCCTTTCACCAGCACGCTTGCCAAGGACATCGGATTGCCAAGCGCAGGCTTCCGGATTTCACGAATCTATCCGGGCAGTCCGTTGGCCAGGGAAGGCGCGCGCGTCGGCGACTTGCTGGTCGCGATCGACGGCGAACTGCTGAAGCCTGCCAACGATATTTCGTCGGAAGGATTCGACCAGCGGGTGCAGGACCTGAGCGTGGGAACCAGCGCCAAATTCACCGCGATGCGCGACGGCAAGGTGCAGCAGTTCGATCTGGCGGTATTGCCCTCGCCGGTGGAAACATCGGGATTGCGCACCCTCGCGAGCGGCCGCCTGCGGGCGCAGCTGCGTGAGCTGGGCTTCTACGATCGGGTGAACCTGCGCTTGAATTCCGACAAGCAGGGCGTATACATCGATGGCGTGGAAAGCGGAGGCGCGGCCGGCCTGGCCCATTTGCGCCGCGGTGATGTCATCACCCACCTGGGCAACCAGGCCATCAGCACGCCGAACCAGCTGTCGAAGGCGCTGGAAACAGCGCTTGCCTCGCCCGGCGACAACCTCATACCGCTGCAGGTAATACGCGGCACGCAAACCCGAATCCTCTTCCTCGAACGTTACTGGCTGAACGCGGACGCCCCGGAGAAACCATGAAAATCGTCATCCTCCTCGCCTCGGCCTTGCTCGCTCTTCCGGCTGCTGGGCTTGCCGCCGGTGCCGCCCCCGGATTCGCACCGGTCGGACGCGATGACGCGCAGGACTATCGCGCCATTTACCGGTCGCTGACCGCGCAGCACGCCGAGTCGGTGGTGACGGTCAAGTTCGTCATGTCGGTAACCGCGTCCGGCAAGGAAGATCGCATCGAGGACCGCACGCAGGCGCTGCTGGTCAGCGCAAATGGGCTGCTGCTGGTACCCGACCGCTCGGTCAGCGTCGATTTCAGGGCCTTCATGGGCGCCGGCCAAAGCCCTGGATCGGCGCCGGTCGCCAACTCGAGCGAGTTTCGCGTACGCCTTGCCGGCAGCGAAGACTGGCTGCCTGCCGACCTGGTGACCCGTGACACGCAGTTGGGCCTGGCCTGGCTGCGTTTGCGCACGCCACCGGCGGGTCTGAGTTTCGTCGACCTGGACAAGGGCATCCGCGCCGAACCGGGCATGACTTTCTTTTCCCTGCTGCGCACCTCCGACGAGTGGGGCGGCGTGCCCGTGTTCCGTCCGGGTTTCATCATGGGCGAAACCCGAATTCCGAAGACGCTGCTGCTGGTGGATGGTGTGCCGGGCATGGCGTTTTCGGCTGGAGGCCAGCCGATGGGCTACGTGGACGTCGACTTCGGGCGGATGATGCGCTCGCGCGGCGCCAGCAACGGCCTGGGGCTGGACATGGCCGACGTTGCGCTGCAGATGACGCCGATCGCAAAGGTTGCCGCCGCAACCCACCAGGCGGAAAAGCTGCCGTCGATGGCGCAGGCAAAATAAAAGGCCGGCCGGCACTATGCCGGCCGGCCTTCATGCGCAACGCTCAAAGGCGGACGGCCCTGCCGTCGCGGATGCGCACCGAGTTGCCGACTTTCAGGTTCTTGATGCTGCCCTGGGTGACAGTTTCCAGTCGGCCGTTTTCCATGCGCACCACGATGCGGTATCGGGTCTTCCCGGAGTTTTCTGCGATCTTCTTGCCCGCGTAAGCGCCGCCCACCACGCCCGCGACCGTGGCGAGCTTCTTGCCGTCGCCGCCGCCGACCTGGTTGCCGACGACGCCGCCTACCAAGGCGCCGGCGATAGCGCCGCCCGTGCCGCTACGGTGCCCGGTGTAGGCCTCGATGCTCGTGATCCTGCCGCAGTCGAAACAGTCGGCCGAAGCGAGCATGGGCGTCGCAACGATTGCCAAGGCTAGCAGGATGATAGCGATGAGCTTGTTCATGGGACTCTCCTGTTGAACAGATTGCTTTTCTTGTACCGGGAGCCGACCGGTAAACGGTCGCCCGGTTTCAGGCGAGGTGTTCGAGCACGTAGTCGGCGGCCGATACCTTGAATTCGCCGGGCGCTTCCACATGCACCTGCTTGACCACGCCGTCTTCGGCATACAACGCGAAGCGCTTGGCGCGCAGGCCCATGCCGAACGGGGTGGCGTCGAGTTCGAGGCCGAGGGCCTTGGTGAACACGCCATTGCCATCAGCGAGCATGTGCACGCTGGCCGGCACGTGCTGGTCCTTGGCCCAGGCGCCCATCACGAACGCGTCGTTCACTGACAGGCAGGCGACGTCTATGCCGCGCTTGGCGAATTCCTCGAGCTTGTCGACATAACCGGGAAGGTGCTTGGCCGAGCAGGTAGGGGTGAACGCGCCGGGCACGGCGAACAGCACGACCTTCTTGCCGTTGAACAGTTCGTCGGTGTTGATCGCCTGGACGCCGTCCTTGAGGTAGTTGAGGGTGGCTTGGGGAATCTTGTCGCCTGCCTGGATGCTCATCTTTTCTCCGCGTCGCTTACAAAGGGAGGGAAAGTTTAAACGAGATCGGGGCCGGCCCGGGGCCGGGCATTGAACTTGGAAAGCGCAGGCTCAGATTCGTGACAGCCGCATGAACGGCCGCGCCGCCAATCCTCTGCAGGACGTAGAATTGGCCCGCGAGGCAAGCTTCGCGGGCTTTCATATGGAGCGTTGAATGCAGTTCAAGGACTACTACCAGGAACTGGGCGTCGAACCCAGCGCAGGCGAGGCGGAGCTCAAGGCTGCCTATCGTCGTCTTGCCCGCAAGTACCATCCCGACGTCAGCAAGGAAGCAGGCGCCGAAGAGCGCTTCAAGTCGGTCAACGAAGCCTACGAAGTACTGCGTGACAAGGAAAAGCGCGCCGAGTACGACCAATTACGCGCGAATGGTTACCGGCCCGGCGAAGATTTCCGCCCGCCACCGGGTTTTGGACAGCAGCACGGCGCCCCGGGCAACGGCGGCTTCCGCTTTGAGCAGGGCATGGGTGGCGACGGGTTCAGCGATTTTTTTGAATCACTGTTCGGTGGCGGGCGACCTGCAGGTCGTGGCCCGCGAAGCGCGCCACCGCCGGGCGACTTGCGCGCCAAGATTTCCATCCCGCTCAAGGTGGCTTACGCCGGCGGCACCCAGTCCATTGGCGTGGACGGACGGACACTGCAGGTGAAAATTCCCGCTGGCATCCGCCCCGGGCAGGTCATCCGGCTGGCCGGGCAGGGGCAAGGGCAGGGGCCGCACCGTTCCGATCTCCTGCTGGAGATTGACTACAAGCCGCACGGCGAGTTCGAAGTGGACGGGCGCAATATCCTCTACACCGTGTCGCTGGCTCCCTGGGAAGCGGCGCTGGGCACGACGGTGAGCGTCCCCACGCTGGGAGGCAGCGTTGACCTGCGCGTGCCGGCGGACTCGGATACCGGAAAGAAGCTGCGGCTGCGTGGCCGTGGCCTGCCGGGCATGCCTGCAGCGGGGGACCAGATCGTCGAAATCGAAGTCACCGCGCCACGCGCGGAAACCCCGGCGCAGCGCGAGCTTTACCAACAGATGGCCGAACAGTTCGGCGGCAAACCCCGAGCCTGAAAAGTCAGCCCGGGACCAGCAACGAGTTGATGATCTCGACCAGCTGGCTTTCGGTGAAGGGCTTGGTGATGTAGGCCTTCGCGCCTTGGCGCATGCCCCAGACCTTGTCCGTTTCCTGGTCTTTGGTGGTGACCAGCACGACCGGGATCTGCGAGGTGGTCGCTTCCTTCGAAATGGCGCGCGTTGCCTGGAACCCATTCAGGTTCGGCATTACTACGTCCATCAGGATCAGGTCGGGCAGGGAGGCCTTCGCTGCTTCCACGCCTGCGGCGCCATCTTCGGCCGTCATGGCTTCATGTCCGAGTTTTTCGACAATCCGCTTCATGCCCATCAGCTGCGACGGTGAATCATCAACAATCAGGATACGTGCCATAACCCCTCCAGAGGATGCAGTGATTGTATGCCTGCACGGGCCCGCATACGCAAGGTTCGTTCACAGTTTGACGACAGTACGGCCAAAGGAGTCGCCGGCGAGCATGGTCGGGAACACGCCCGCCAAGCCGTCGAGTCCGATTTCGCGGTTGCCGATGTGGTCCAGTTGCGCCGGTTTCCAGTCGCTGGCGAGCCGCTGCCAGACGTGCTCGCGCACAGCGCGCGCGGTGCCGGCTGACGCAATACCCAGCACGGACACGCCCCGGATGATGAAAGGCATCACCGTGGTGGTGAGTGCATGGCCGCCGGCCATGCCGCAGCTGGCGATATTGCCGTAGGGAATGATGCAGCGCGTCAAGCCGCCGAGTGTCTCGCCGCCGACATTGTCCAGGGCTCCCGCCCAGGTGGCCGCTTCCAGGGGACGCTGTCCCCAATGCAGGTCCTTGCGCGAGATTATCTTGGTTGCGCCGAGTCCGGACAGGAAGTCCGCGTGTTCGGTCTTGCTGGTAATTGCATGCACTTCGAATCCCGCGCGCGAAAATATATCGATTGCCAGCGTGCCAACGCCGCCCGAGGCGCCAGTGATGGCGATGGGGCCCATGTCCGGCCGTTGCTCGTTCTGCAACATGCGGTACAGGGCGAGTGCGGCGGTGAACCCCGCGGTGCCAAGCACCATGCTGTCGCGCAGGTCGAGGCCGGCCGGTATCGCGATCGTATTCTTAGCTTCCAGACGGACGATTTCACTGTAGCCGCCGTCGCGCGTCTCCGACAGTCCACTGCCCGTGCAGAGCACGGCATCGCCTTCCTTGAAGCCAGGGTCGGTGGAAGCCAGCACGTGACCGGCGACGTCGATGCCGCCGTTAAGCGGGAAATGTCGGAGGATTTTGCCCTGACCAGTGCCGGCGATGGCGTCCTTGTAGTTGACCGAAGAGTACGCAGCCCTGACCAGGACCTCGCCTGCAGTCAGGTCTTCGGCCGAAGCCATGGTCTCGACGCCGGCGCGATAACCGTCGGCGCCATTGCGGATGCGAAACGCGCGGAACGGGCCGGACTCGATCATTGCTCGTCTCCGCGGTAATCGCAAAACTCAGTTGGCCTTGTGGATAGCCCGCTTGTCCACTGCCAATGCGGCTTCGTGGATGGCTTCCGACATCGTCGGATGCGCGTGGCAGATGCGCGCGAGGTCCTCGGCCGAGCCATGGAACTCCATCGCAACCACACCCTCGTGCACCAGCTCGGAAACGTTGGCGCCACACAGGTGCAGGCCAAGGATGCGATCGGTTTCGGCATGGGCAATGACTTTCACCAGGCCTGCGGGTTCATTCATCGTCACGGCGCGACCGATGGCGGCGAAGGGGAAGCTGCCAACCTTCACCGGGATGCCCGCGTCCTTGCATTCCTTCTCGGACTTGCCAACCCAGGCGATTTCCGGCTCGGTGTAGATGACCCAGGGAACCGTGTCGAGGTTGACGTGGCCGGGCAGGCCGGCAATCAACTCGGCAACCGCGATGCCTTCTTCGGATGCCTTGTGCGCCAGCATCGGGCCGCGCACGCAGTCGCCGATCGCCCACACGCCCTCCACGCCGGTAGCACAATGTTCGTCTACTTCGATCACGCCGCGCGGGCTCAGCTTTACGCCGGTGCCTTCAGCCAACAGGCCATCGGTGGCGGCGCGCCGGCCGACCGCGACCAGCAACTTGTCCACGACCAGCGATTGTTCGCCCTTGTCGTCGGTATAGGTCAGGTGTACTTCGTCACCCTTGATGTCGGCCTTGCTGAGTTTTGCGCCCAGCTTGATGTCGAGGCCCTGCTTCTTGAATTCGCGCGCAGCGGCTTTCGCGATGTCAGCATCGACGACTGCCAGGAAGTCAGGCAGCGCTTCGAGGATAGTTACTTCGCTGCCGAGCCGGCGCCAGACGCTGCCGAGTTCCAGGCCGATCACGCCGGCGCCGATCACGCCGAAGCGCTTGGGCACGGCACTGATGTCCAGCGCGCCGGCATTGTCGAGGATGCGCACGTTGTCGAACTTGGCGAACGGCAGCTCGATTGGCTTGGAACCAGCGGCTAGGATGATGTTCTTGCCGGTAATCTCGGCTTCCTTGCCATCGTGGCCCTTGATGCGCACGACCTTGCCCGGATGCAGCGTGCCGAAGCCGGCGATGGCAGTGACTGGATTGGCCTTGTTGGCCTTGAACAGGGTGGTGATGCCGTTGGTAAATTGTTTGACGATCTTGTCCTTGCGGGCAACCATCGCCGGCACGTCGATGCGCGCGTTGTCGGCGCTGATACCGTGATCCTTGAAACTGTGCGTCAGGTTGTGGAACTGGCGCGACGAATCGAGCAAGGCCTTCGACGGAATACAGCCGATGTTGAGGCAAGTGCCGCCCAGCGCAGGCTTGCCTTCCTTGCCGATGAAGTCATCCACGCAGGCCGTCTTCAGGCCCAGCTGCGCGGCACGGATTGCGGCCACGTAGCCGCCAGGACCGCCGCCGATGATTACTACGTCGAACTGCTCGCTCATTACGAATTCCTATTCCTTACAGACCAAGCAACATGCGATGCGGATTTTCCAGCTGGTTCTTGATGTCCACCAGGAACAGCACCGCGTCCTTGCCATCGATGACGCGGTGGTCGTAGGACAGCGCGATGTACATCATTGGCGCGATCACGACCTGGCCGTTCTCGGCGATCGGGCGTTCCTTGATGGCGTGCATGCCCAAAATCGCTGATTGCGGTGGATTTACAATGGGGGTGGACATCAGCGAACCAAAGGTGCCGCCATTGGTGATGGTGAAGGTGCCGCCCTGCAGGTCTTCGAGCTTCAGGCCGCCTTCGCGGGCCGCCTTGGCGTAGTTGGCGATGCCCTGCTCGATGTCGGCGAAGCCCTGCTGTTCAACGTTGCGCAGGACCGGCGTGACCAGGCCCTTTTCCGTCGCGACGGCAATCGAGATGTCGGCATAGCCGTGGTAGATCACGTCGGTGCCATCCACCGAAGCGTTGACCACCGGATACTTCTGCAATGCGTTGGCCGCGGCCTTGGCGAAGAAACTCATGAAGCCCAGCTTGATGCCGTGGGTTTTTTCAAACGGCTCGCCAAGTTCCTTGCGCATGGCCATCACCTTGCCCAGGTTGACCTCGTTGAAGGAGGTCAGCATGGCGATGGAGTTCTTCGACTGCATCATGCGTTCGGCAATGCGCTGGCGGATGCGGGTCATGGCCACGCGCTGCTCGGGGCGGGCGCCGGTCGGCGCGGATGAACCACCGGCCTTGATGAAGTTGACGAGGTCTTCCTTGGTCACCTGGTTGTGGCGACCGGTGCCGGCGACGTCAGCCGGATTGATCTGGTTGGCCTCGGCCACGAACCGCCCCGCCGGCGAAAGCTCCCCCGTATTTGTGGGAGCGGCCTTGGCCGCGATTGGGCTTGCCGCGGTGTCGGGAGTCGCGGCCGTGGGAGCGGCCTTGGCCGCGATTGGGCTTGCCGCGATTGGGCTTGCCGCGATTGGGCTTGCCGCG
>JBBRXD010000016.1:0-18393 GCA_038248775.1 Lysobacterales bacterium
CTGCTGACAGTCGCGGCCAAGGCCGCTCCCACAGGGCTAGGGGTTCAATCAATGCGTTCGTAGGCGGCGAGGGTGAGGAAGTCGGCGAGTTCGTCGGCATGGGTGAGTTCATCGAGCAGCGCGATCGCATCGTTGATGCGTTCGCCGCCGGGTAGCCGCATGCGATCACCCAGCCGCGACGGCAAGGACAGCAGCGCCCGATCGAACAAGGTGAAGTCCACCGGCGTGCCGTCATCGAGGTGCAGGTCGCCGTGGTGCAGCCACTGCCACAGTTGCGCGCGGGAAATTTCGGCGGTCGCGGCATCTTCCATCAACCAGTGGATCGGCACGCAGCCCTGGCCGTCGAGCCAGGCAGCGAGATAGCGCACGCAAACTTCGACGCTGTTATCGAAACCGGCGCGGGTAATGGTGCCGACGCTGGGACGGATCAGGTCGTCGCGCGTCGTCTTCACGTCGTCGCGCATTACCTGGCGCTGGTTCGGCGTGGGCATCTGCGCATCGAAAATTTCCTGTGCCAGTGGAATCAACGCGGGATGCGCGACCCAGGTCCCGTCGTGGCCGGCGCTGGCTTCGCGCAACTTGTCCGCGCGCACCCGGGCCAGTGCTTTTTCATTGGCTTGCGGATCGCCGCTGATCGGAATCTGCGCAGCCATGCCGCCAATCGCCAGCGCGCCACGGCGATGGCAGGTCTGGATCAACTGTTCGGCATAGGCCTTCAGGAAACCCTGGCCCATGGTCAGCTGTGCGCGCTCGGGTAATACCTTGTCGCGATGGCGGCGGAAGGTTTTCAGGTAGGAAAAAATGTAGTCCCAACGACCGCAGTTCAGGCCGGCGATGCGGCCGCGCAAGGCGTGCAGGATTTCGTCCATCTCGAACGCGGCGGGCAGGGTTTCGATCAGCACGGTCACTTTCATCTGGCCGATCGGCAGGCCCAGGCGCACTTCGATGAAGGCCATCACGTCGTCCCATAACTGCGCTTCTTCCATGCACTGCAGCTTGGGCAGGTAGAAGTATGGGCCGAGGTCCTTGGCCGCCAGCGCCGCGGCGTTGTGGAAGGCGAACAAGCCCAGGTCGAACAGGGAACCGGACAGGCGCGCGCCGTCCACGCGGATGTGTTTTTCGTCCAGGTGCCAAGCACGGGGCCGCACCATCAGCACGGCCAGGCCTTCGGACTTCAGCGCGTAGTGCTTGCCGCCATCGGGGGCCGTCCAGTCCAGCGTGCCGTCCACGGCCTTGCGCAGCGCGCGCTGGCCGGTCAGCAGGTTGGCCCAGGTCGGGGACGTGGAGTCCTCGAAGTCGGCCATGTAGACCCGCGCGCCGGAGTTGAGCGCGTTGATCACCATCTTGGGTTCGACCGGGCCGGTGATTTCGACGCGCCGGTCCAGCAGCGCGGTCGGTAGTTCGGCGACTTGCCAGTGGCCTTCGCGAATCGCGCGGGTGTCTTCGCGAAAATCAGGCAGTTCACCAGCGTCGAAGCGGACGGCGCGGACGCGCCGGGCAATCAGCCTGGCCTGGCGGGTGGCCTCGAAGCGGCGATGCAGTTCCGCCAGGAAGTCCAGGGCGGCCGGAGTCAGCAGCTCAGCCTGACCAGCAAAGGGAGGAGCGGCCAGCTCGATGCCCGGAACGGGATCGGCGTGGGGGGCCTTGCCTGGTGAAGCTTGGGAATTGTCCATGGGTCGACCGTAAAACGCCCGCTTGAATTTGACAAAGCAAATGTTTCAATAGATTGTATTAACAAATCTAATACATAGATCCCGAACACCTTTGGAGCCTTGGTGTGACCCGACCACCCCTCCCCTGCGCTTCCGCCTGATGGCGGGTTCCAAGCCCCGCTTTTACTACAAGGGCGACCGGCTCAAGCCCCTGCGCGCCTTCTGCCAGGTGGCCCGGCTGGGTTCGGTGTCGCGGGCGGCCGAGGCCCTGTTCCTGAGCCAGCCGGCCGTCACCTTGCAACTGCAGGCCCTGGAACGGGACATGGGTGCGCCGCTGTTTGAGCGCCTGGGCCGGCGGCTGACCCTGACCCGGGGCGGTACCGCCCTGTACGAGATTGCCCGGCCACTGGTGGAGGGCCTGGACGGCATCGAGGGTGAATTCCGCAACCGGCTCAAGGGACTGGAAGGTGGCGACTTGCACGTGGCCGCCGGCAGCTCGACCATCCTGTATCTGCTGCCACCCCTGGTGCAGGCCTTCCGCGCCGCGCATCCGGAGGTGCAGCTGGTGCTGCACAACGTGACCGGCAAGGACGGGCTGAGCCTGCTGCGCTCGGACACCGTGGACCTGGCGGTCGGCTCGATGCTGGATGTGCCGACCGATCTTTCCTACGCGCCGGTGTATTCCTTCGACCCGATGCTGATCATGGCCAAGGGCCATCCGCTGGCGTCGCGCACACAATTGCGGCTGGAGGATCTTTCACCCTACGGGCTGATCCTGCCGCCCAAGCGCCTGACCACCTGGCGCATGGTCGACCTGGTGTTCCAGCAACGGCGCGTGCCCTACACCGTGGCGCTGGAAGTGGGTGGCTGGGAAATCATCAAGCAATACGTGGCGATGGACCTCGGCATCTCGATCGTTACCGGCATCTGCCTTACCGAGGCCGATCGCGAGCGCCTGGAAGTGCGCAACCTCAGCGAATATTTCCCGCCGCGCAGTTATGGCGTGGTCGTTCGCAAGGGCAAGTTCCTGTCGCCGCAGGCGCGCGCGTTCGCCGACCTGGTGAAGCCGGGGCTATTCGAGCGGCGCGACTATTTTGAATCCGGGCATTCCGAGCGCTGAGCACGGCAGAATCACGCGCAGCAACTCTGTCGATCCGAGCAGTCAGACGTTGCGGTGCTTGCCTTGATAGCTGGCGAAGAGCGCGCGAATCCGCTTCAGGTCGGCGTCCATGTCCTCGGTCAGGGTGACCAACTCGGCCAGGCGGATGGTCTTGTCCGGATAATTGAAACCCACGCAGAACACCGGCACGTCGGCGCGGCGGGCGATCTTCCAGAATCCGGTCTTCCAGTTATCCACCTTGCGCCGGGTGCCTTCGGGCGCCAGTACGAACCACATACGATCGGCCTCGCGGATCTGCGTGGCAACCTGGTCGACGATGCCGCCCGGTGCGCTGCGATCGACCGGCAGGCCGCCAAATTTCCGCAGCAGCCAGCCTACCGGGCCCCAGAAGGCTTCCTTCTTGCCGATGAAGACGATGCCCAGGCCCATCCCCACCTTCGCCGCGATGCCCCATATCGCATCCCAGGCCGACGAGTGCGGCGCGACGATCACCACTACCTTGTCCACCTCGGGCCAGTTGCCGACCATCCGCCAACCACCCAGGCGCAGCACGGCACGCCCAAAAGCGCGACTGAAGACGTTGCCGCCACTGCGCGGCGCGTGCGCGGACAGCTCGGGCACGACTGGCCTCATTCGCGATCCCAGCCGCGCGCGGCACGCGTGGTCTTGACCTGCGAGCGCTCACGCTTGCCGGTGAGCCGGCGTTCCTTCGAAGCGCGCGTGGGCTTGGTCGGCACGCGTTTCACCGGTGCCTTCAGCGCGGCCTGCACCAGCGCGGCGAGTCGCTCGCGCGCATCTTCGCGATTGCGATCCTGGGTGCGGAAGCGCTGGGCGTTGATCACGATCACGCCATCGCTGGTGATGCGCCGGTCGCGACGCGCCAACAGTCTCGCCCGCACGTCGTCGGGCAGGCTGGGCGAATTGGCCGCATCAAAACGCAGCTCGACCGCGGTCGCGACCTTGTTGACGTTCTGGCCGCCGGGGCCGCTGGAGCGAACGAAACGCTCGATCAATTCGTCGTCGGCGATGGTGATGGCAGGGCTGATTTCAAGCATGGTCGGAAGTCTGTGCGGAGGCCGGTCCAGAAGCAACACGCGCGCCGCGCGCCAAGGCGTCACGCGCTAGGCGCGAGTACGGGAATGCCAAAAAAGGCGCGGGCGTTGGCCGTGGTCACCGCCGCAGTAGTCTCAACGGACTCGGAACGATCGCGGGCGAGCTCCTCGACGATGTGCGGCAGGTACATCGGTTCATTCCGGCGGTGCGACGGCATCGGCCGGACGCTGCGTGGCAGCAGATACGGCGCGTCGGTTTCCACCAGCAGGCGATCGGCCGGGATGTGCCGCACGATTTCGCGCAGGTGCAGCCCACGGCGTTCGTCGCACAGCCAGCCGGTGATGCCGATGTAGTAGCCGGCATCCAGGCACTCGAACATTTCCTCGCGGGTTCCGGTGAAGCAATGCACGACCACAGGCCCGAGCCTGCCTCCGAAATTGCGCAACTGCGCGAGGAAATCCACGTGCGCATCGCGCTGGTGCCCGAACAGGGGTTTGCCCAAGTCTGCCGCCAACTGCAATTGGCGTTCGAACGCGCGCCGTTGCGCCGGGCGCGGCGCCAGGTCGCGGAAATAATCAAGCCCGCACTCGCCAACCGCGAGCACTTCAGGCGCCTGGTGCATCACGCGCATATCGGCATCGCATTCGTCGGTGTATTCGACGGCGTGGTGCGGATGCACGCCGGCGGTGGCGAACAGAAAGCCCGGATGCGCCTGGGCAATGCGCAGCGCATCGCGGGATCCTTCCTGGCTCGCGCCCGTTACCATCATCTGCACGACGCCGGCCGAGCGCGCGCGCGCCAGCACCTCGGCAAGGTCCCGGGCAAAACTTTCATGGCCCAGGTTGGCGCCGATGTCGATGAGTTCCATGGGTTAATTCTAGCCGATGCCATCGTTACCACAGGATTTCTGCCGGATGACCGCGATGGCCTAGACTTCGTGGGTGAATGCCACGAATCTCCCCCCCGATTTCCCGATCGCGCCCTTGCTGCCGGAGATACTGCGCAGCCTGGAAGCCACATCGAGGCTGGTGCTTGAAGCGCCGCCGGGCGCGGGCAAGACCACGCAAGTACCGCTGGCGCTATTGCAGGCCAGCTGGCGCGGCGATGGCCGCATCCTGGTGCTGGAACCACGCCGCGTTGCCGCGCGCGCGGCCGCCAACTACATGGCCCGGCAATGCAATGAAGCGGTCGGGCAGGGCGTGGGCTACCGGATTCGTTTCGAAAACCGCACGTCCGCCGCGACCCGCGTCGAAGTACTGACCGAAGGCATCCTGACCCGCATGATCCAGGACGACCCGGGCCTGGATGGCGTCGCGGCGATCATCTTCGACGAATTCCACGAGCGTCACCTGAGTGGCGACCTCGGCCTGGCATTGGCGCTGGACGTGCAATCGCAACTGCGCCCGGACCTGCGCATCGTGGTGATGTCGGCAACACTTGACGGCGAGTCGCTGGCGCGATTGATCGATGCGCCGCGCTTGAGTTCGGCCGGACGCAGTTATCCGGTCGTGGTCTCGCATTACCCGGCGCGGCGCGATGAGGCTTTGCTGTTCCAGCTCAAGCGCTGCGTTGAATCGGCGCTCGTGCAACACCCCGGCGACCTGCTGGTATTCCTGCCCGGACAGCGCGAAATATCCGACATGCAAAAAATCCTGTCGTCGCTGCCCGAGGTCGAGTCGGGGCAACTCCAGGTTTTGCCGCTGCATGGCGAGCTGCCACTGGAACAACAGACGCTGGCACTGTCGCCCGACCCGCAGGGAAGACGGCGCGTGGTGCTGGCGACCAACGTGGCCGAATCTAGCGTGACCCTGCCCGGCGTGCGCGTGGTCATCGACAGCGGCCTGGCGCGCGAACCACGCTTCGACCCCAACAGCGGCTTCTCGCGGCTGGAAACCGTGTCCATCTCGCAGGCGTCGGCCGACCAGCGCGCGGGACGCGCCGGTCGCGTCGCCGAGGGCGCGTGCTATCGCCTGTGGCCACAATCGCAACGACTCGAACCCGCGCGCAGTCCGGAAATCACGCAAGTGGAGCTGGCCGGACTCGCGCTGGAACTGGCGGCCTGGGGCAGCAGCGACCTGCGCTTCGTGGACACGCCGCCGACCGGCGCCCTGGCCGCGGCCCGCGAATTGCTGCAGCGCTTGGGCGCACTGGATGGCGCGCACGCCATTACGCCGCTGGGCCGCGACATGCTGGCGCTCGGCACGCACCCGCGCCTGGCCGCGATGTTGCTGAGTGCGACGCACGGCGACGAACAGGCGCTGGCCTGCGACATGGCTGCGTTGGTGGAAGCGCGCGATCCGCTGCGTGGCTATCGGGGTGATGACTGGGCGTCACGTTGGCGCGCGCTGGCGCAATTTCGCCATGGCCGCCGCGCGACGACAAACGCTGGCGAAGCCGATGCCGGCGGCGGCGCCTCGATCGACTTCAACCGGGGTGCCCTGGCCGCGATCGATGCCGCCAGCGGGCAATGGCGACGCCGCGTACGCTGCACGGGCACTTCGCCCGCATCGCTTGCCGCGCACCGGATCGGCGATGTCCTGGTCCACGCGTTTCCAGAACGCATCGGCCGACAACATCCGTCCGACCCGCGCCGCTACCAACTTGCCAGCGGGCGCATGGCGCGGATTTTTGATGACAGCGCACTGTTTGGCGAACCCTGGATCGTCGCCAGCGAATTGCGTTTCGATGCGCGCGACTCGCTGGTGCAACGCGCCGCACCGGTGGACGAGGCGCGCTTGCGTCGCGATTTCCCCGATCGCTTCGTCGAGCGGGATTTTGCCCATTGGGATACGCAGGCCCGGGCGCTGCAGGCGCGACGCGAACGTCGCTTCGACCGCATCGTCCTCGAATCCAAACCCGCCGGCAGGCTCGATCCCGCCGTGGCGGCCGAGGCGCTGTCGGACGCGGTGGCCGAGCTCGGGCTGGACGTACTGCCATGGACAGACTCGCTGCAGCAGTGGCGCGAGCGCGTGCGCTGGTTGCGCGAGCTACAGCCCGAACTTGGCTTTCCCGATCTGTCCGACGAGGCCTTGCTTGCCTCGCGCGGCTGGCTGTCACCTGCGTTGCAGGGCAAGTCCCGACTGGACACCATTGATCCGCACGAGATGGCCGACGGCTTGCGCTCACTGCTCGACTGGAGCCAGCGCCAGGCGCTCGACCGGCTTGCGCCTGTCGCAATCACCGTTCCCTCGGGCATGAGCCGCGCCATCCACTACCAGCGCGGCGCCGCGCCGGTGCTGGCGGTGAAACTGCAGGAATTGTTTGGTTTGGCCGACACGCCGCGCGTGGCCGACGCAGGCGTGCCGCTGACCCTTCACCTGCTATCGCCGGGCGGCAAGCCGCTGCAGGTAACCCAGGACCTGAAAGGCTTCTGGGACCGCACCTACCCGGAAGTTCGCCGGGAGATGAAAGGCCGCTATCCTCGCCATCCGTGGCCTGAAGACCCCTGGGCGGCGCAGCCCACCCATCGCGCCAAGCCACGCGGCAGTTGAATTTGCGCCGCGCTGGCGGCATGGATAGTCAAGGTTCATCCCGGTTGCGCTAGCGTTACCCTTCAAACACACCATCCCATCAAGCAGGACGCAGGCCCATGAGCAAGCAGACCGAAGAATTGATCAATAACGGATGGCAGCTGGTGCGTGTTGCCGGTGCCACAGTGGGTGAGGCGGGCAACCGCGTCAGCACCAGCCTGGTACGCAGCTACCCGTATGTGAAGGAATGGCTGTCGGCAGGTGCTGGCCTGGCGCTGGCGCGTCGCGGCGGCAAGGTGGCGGTCAGCGCCATCCGGCGCCATCCGGTGGCGGCGGTCGCCGGCGCGGTAGCCCTGGCAGGCCTGGGTCTCGCCGTCGCGGTGGCCAAGCGTCGCCGCGAAGCGATCGATGGCAGCGCGACCGCGCGCACCAGCAAGCGACTGGATGCGACCAACATGCGTACCGCCAAGCCCAAATCGGCTGTCGCCGCCAGCAAGGCCAAGCCGCGCACTGCACGTGCGCCGCGCAAGCCGCGGGTAAGCAAGTCCGCCGAAACCTAAGGCCGCCCAGCCAGGACCAGCAAGGGCCAACGCACGCTGCGCGAAAGCCCGGGATCGCCCCAGGCTTGGTGCATTGCGCCGGAGATTTCCTGCACGGCGTCACGCCCGGTCCGCGCCAGATGGCGCTGGCTGGCCGACCAGCTGCGCAAATAAGCCAGGTACTGGTGCAGGTTCCACTCGCTGCGCATCTCGAAGGCAGGCGTCGCCACGCGATCGAAATCAAAGGGCAGGTCGCGATAGCGGTTGAGCACATGGTCGCGACCGGCAGGCCAGTCCTGCGCCAGGCGTACGTCGTGCAGTTCGTAGAAAATCCGGTCGACCTCGAAGCTGACTTCCGATTGCGCATAACTCCACACGGCGATCAGACCATCGGGTTTCAGCACGCGGCGCGCCTGCGCGCAAAAACGCTGCGTATTGAACCAATGATAGGCCTGCGCCACAGTCACCAGATCCGCGCAGCCATCCGGCAGGCCGGGCGCTTCAGCAGCCTCCACAACGTAACGGACCCGAGCGTTCGCCCCTGCACTCGCAATCTGCGCCTCACTGGGATCACTCGCATAAACCGAATCGAAATACCCAGACAGCGCGCGACTGGCCTGGCCATTCCCGCAACCGGCATCCCAGGCCAGCTGATGGCCATGCGCCTGCGCCGCCAGCCACGCGAATAAATCGTCGGGATAACCCGGCCTGGCCTCGGCATAAGCGGCCGCATGGCCGGAGAAATAGTCCTGGAATGCCACGTCGGGAAAGCCCGGGAAAACTTAAGCCAGTTCCTCGCGCCACTGCCCCGGCGCAAGCCCATCAAGGCGATAGGGACCGATCGCGATGCGCACCAGGCGCAGGGTCGGCAGGCCGACCGCGGCGGTCATTCGCCGCACCTGGCGGTTGCGACCCTCGCGGATGGTCAGTTCGATGTAGCTGTCGGGCACCGTCTTGCGTGCGCGGATCGGAGGGTCTCGCTGCCACAGCCAATCGGGCACCATTTGCAGGCAACGCGCCTTGGCCGGCAGGGTCGGGCCGTCATTCAACGACAGGCCCGCACACAGTTCCTGCAATTTTTCGTCGGTCGCCACGCCTTCCACCTGCACCAGGTAGGTCTTGGGCCATTTGAATTTCGGCGAGCTGATCTGGGCGATGCGCGCGCCGTCATCCGACAACAGCAGCAAGCCTTCCGAATCGTGGTCCAGGCGTCCGGCCGGATAAATGTCCGGGGGCAGCCCGAAACCGGCCAGTGTCGGCCGCTGCGGCTTTTCGCTGTCGGTGAATTGACTGAGCACGCCGTACGGCTTGTTGAAGACGATCATCATGGGCCCAGTCTAGCGCCATGCGAGAATTGCTGCCTGCTTCCCGCCCGAACGCCGCCCATGACGGACACCCACCCGCTTCGCCGCCTGTTCGCCTTTGCCCGGCCATACCGCCGCGACGCGGTGCTGGGCAGCATTTACTCGGTACTGAACAAATTCTTCGACGTGCTGCCCGAATTGCTGATCGGCGTGGCGGTGGACGTGGTAGTCAACCGCCAGGCCTCGTTCCTGGCGCGGATGGGCCTGGTGGACCCGATGCAGCAGTTGTACGCGTTGGTCGCCTTGACCACCGCAGTCTGGGTGTTTGAATCGCTGTTCGAATACCTCTATGCGCTGAAGTGGCGCGGCCTGGCGCAGAACCTGCAACACGAACTGCGCAACGCGGCCTATTCGCACCTGCAGCAATTGCCGCCCGACACCATCGCGCGCGAACGCAGCGGCCGGCTGATGGCGCTGCTCAACGAAGACGTGAACCAGATCGAGCGCTTCCTCAACACCGGCGCCAACGACCTGATCCAGGTCTTCGTGGCGTCATTGCTGATTGGCGGCGTGTTCTTCGTGCTGACCGCGGACCTTGCCGTGCTGGCGATGTTGCCGATTCCCCTGATCCTGTTCGGCGCGTTCTGGTTCCAGCGCCGCCTGTATCCACGTTACGCCGCCGCGCGCGAAGCCGCAGCCAGCGTGTCATCGCGCCTGGGCAACAACCTGGCCGGCATGGCCACCATCCAGGCTTACACCGCCGAGGGCTTCGAGGCGGCTCAAGTACGCGCTGCGTCGGATGCCTTCCGTGCGCGCAACAGCGACGCCATCCGGGTGTCGGCGGCGATCACGCCGGTCATCCGCATGGCTATTCTTTTTGGCTTCGTGGCGACGCTGTTGTACGGCGGCTGGCTGGCCTTGAACAACAAGTTGGGCGTCGGCAGCTATTCGGCGCTGGTTTACCTGACCCAGCGACTGCTGTGGCCGATGACGCGCCTGGCCGACATGACCGACCTGTACCAGCGCGCGATGGCGTCCGTGGACCGGGTGATAGATTTGCTGGAAACGAAACTGCCCGTTCGCGGCTCCGGCGCGTTGGCCAAGGGACGGAAGGGCGAGCTGTCTTTCGAGAACATCGGTTTTTCCTATGACGGCCGGCCGGCAGTGGCGGCGGTGTCGCTGCGCGTGCCCGCGGGCCAGACGGTGGCACTGGTCGGCGGAACCGGCGGCGGCAAGAGCACCTTGTTGAAGTTGCTGCTGCGCTTCATCGATCCGGCCAGCGGTCGGATCCTGTTCGACGGTGTGGATATCGCCTCGCTTGACCCGGTCGCGCTGCGACACGCGATCGGCTATGTCGCGCAGGAGCCCTTCCTGACCGATGGCAGCGTCGCCGACAATATCGCCTACGGCGAGCGCGAACCGGATGCGGCACGCGTGGAAGCCGCGGCCCGCGCCGCCGAAGCACATGACTTCATTTCGGCAATGCCGCAGGGCTACGCGAGCGCGGTCGGCGAACGTGGCGCGCAACTTTCCGGCGGACAACGACAACGCATCGCCCTGGCCCGCGCGCTGTATCGCGAGCCCGCCATCCTGGTGCTGGACGAAGCGACATCGGCGGTGGACAACGAAACCGAGGCGGCCATCCAGCGATCATTGGCGCGCATCGCGCACCAGCGCACCAGCCTGATCGTGGCGCATCGGCTTTCCACCGTGCGCCATGCCGATGCGATCCATGTGCTGGAAGCGGGACGCGTGGTGGAAAGTGGTACGCACGATGCGTTGCTGGCGCGCGATGGCGCCTATGCCGCGCTGTGGCGGCTGCAGACCGGCGAGGCATTGCTGGTTTAACGCAGGTTGCGACGCAACTGCTCGCGCAGTTCGGCGCTCGGCGGCGCCGGCCGCGCCCCGCGCAGGTGGCGGTGGAACTGCTCTTCCATCAGGTACAGGTAGGCTTCGCGACTGCGTGGATCATCGAGCGCGTGTCCCGCCCCGGGATCGATGTACAGAACCAGATCTTTCTTCAGCGAACGCAGCGTGGCGGCGTAGTGGACCACGCTGCGAATCGCGACGCGCTGGTCGCGTCCGCCCGCCAGCAGCAGCAAGGGGCGCGACAGGCGCGTCGCATTGGCCAGCGGCGACTGCGTTCCGAGACGCCGCATCACTGCCGGGTCGCTGGTATCCAACGACAGCAGCTTGAGGGTGTCAGCGAGTGGAATTGCCGGGTCCAGGCTGACGTCGCTGTTGGCCGTGGCCCAACGCAGCGTCCATCCAAAATCCGAAGGCGGAACCACCGCGACGCCAACGCGGAACAGGTCCGGCGAAAAAGTCAGGCCAAGCAACGTGGAATAGCCGCCGAAGGAAACGCCCGTGATGCCAACCCGGCTGGGGTCGCCGATGCCCTGTGCCAGCAGCTGGCGCACGCCTTCCTCCACGTCGCGCTGGACCCGGCCATTGCCGAAATCACCGCGCGCGGCGAACAGGTAGTCACGACCGAAGCCGGTGGAACCGCGGAAGTTGGGTTCGAACACGATGTAGCCGCGGTTGGCGAGCAACTGGATGGACGTGGAAAACCCCAGCCTCGCCTGCGCCCACGGTCCGCCGTGAATCGCCGCCACCAGGGGCAGCTTGCGAACATCTATTCCCGGTGGCACCGACAGAAAGCCGTGCAAGCGCATGCCATCGGACGCCGACCAGGAAATGGCGATACGCCGGGCCAGCGCGGCGGGTGGAATCGGTCGGGAGTCGGCCTCGAGCTCGGCCAGGATTTCCCGCAGATCGCCTGACCTGGGGTCGAACAGGTGCCAGCGCGAGCGTTGCAGGACATCGCCACGCTCAAGCAACAGCCAAGGCGCGCCAGCGCCCGAAGCGATCGACAGTTCGAGCTGCCGACTTTCGAATCGCCGCTGCAACCGGGCCACGGGCGACGCCGTTTCCGACGTCAGGCCATTCAGTGTCGCGACGCGGCTTTGGTAGCCCGCCACCAGGGGTTGCTGTGTGACCGGATCAAGCACGACCTCGTCGAGGTCGGCGATGCCCGCCGGGTCGTCATGCAGCTTGTGCAGGTCTCCTTGCAAGTCGAGTCGCAACAGGGAACGCCGGTCACGCCCGATGTCACTCGACAACAGCAGGCTGCGGCCATCGGGCGTTGTGGCCAGCAATGAGGCGCGCTCCATGGCCTGGCTGCGCACCAGTTCGCGCCAGCCAGTTCCGGCTGCGCGGCCCAGGATGAGGATCGACTTGCCATCGACACACTTGAGGAACGCAAGCCGGCCTCCGGGCGCAATGGCAAAGTCCAGGATGGCGCGCCGGTCCTCGTGCAGCACGGTGCGATGGCCCGAGGCATCAATGCGCACCAGGCGGTAGCGCGATGGCAACGCCTGTCCCGGCTCGATGGCCTGCTCGAACAACAACAGGGCCGCTGGCTGCGTGGGATCGATGCCGGCAACTTCCTGGTTCCGTGAATCGTCGATTCGCAGAACGATGCCTGATCCCGGCGCGCCACTGCTCGAAACCTTGCTGACCTGGCGCGCGGATTCAAGGAACAGCCATTTTCCATCCTGCGACCAGGCCATTTCCGTGGCATCGGTCTGCGCCACCAGGCGATTGAGCCGGAATGTGGCGGTATCGAACAACCACGCGCTGCGTCCGCGATCACCTTCGCGCAACAGCGCCACGTGCCGACCCTGCGGCGACAGACGTGCCTGGACAATGTCCGGCCTGGCCAGGAAATCAGCGCGCTCGAAACGCGGCGCCGGCGAGCGGTTGCGCTCAATCTGCAACGCCACGCGCAGCTCACGCGCGTCGTCAGCTCGCGCCGGACTGGCGAATATGGCCAGCAGCATCAGCCACCAGACCATGCGGCGGCGCAATTTCAGGCAGGGCATGGACTCAACTCTCGCGATTGGGGTGGATCAGTCGCTGCGCAAGCAGCGCGGGCAGGCCCGCAGCCGCGCAGGCCAGCGCCCAGGACGCGCGCCCTGCCCGCGGCAGACCCTGGCGGCGCGACAGCCACAGGCTGGCCAGTAGCGACAGCAACATGAGTCCCGCAGCGAGCTGCTTGATGCTGGCCGGAATGGGCGGCGGCGATTGCGCGCGCAACGGCAGGGACGGGGCGAAGGCATGGATCGCGAACTTGCGCAGCTCGTGCAGTGCCGGTGAAAGCCACCAAGAGTAGTAGCGCAGTGCCAGCGGGAAATCCGGCCGCAACTCGCGCCGGGCAACCTCGATGGCCTGGCCGTCGCCCGGCACCTGCATCGTGGTCTGCACGGGGAAACCCGGGCCGTCGGTACTGCCCAGGCCAAACAGGAACGACACCAGGTAGCCATCGATCAGTTCGATCATGTCAACGCGGTCCAGGTCGCCGATGCGCCCGGGCAAGTCGATTCGCAGGCGCGGCTCAAGCACGCTGTCTCCATCGGCGAAGGCGCGCGCATCGAAGGCGTACAGCGCGCGGTCACTCATCACCACGACGACCTCGCCCATCTTGGACGGCGGCATCGCCAGTGTCTCGCCGGCGGGCAGCACGATGCGCGGCAGCATCATGCGATGCTGCGTGTCGTAGGCATACACGGTGCCAGCGCTGGCGACGAACTTTCCGCCAATGGGCAGTGCCGGTTGCGGGAACGGCAGCTGCTTCGGCCCGATGCCCAGGGTGCCAGCCGGTTGCGCATCGCCCAAGGACACACCCATGAAACGCATCCGGTCGTGGCTGAAGATCCAGCGTAGGCGACGCGCATCGTCATCGAATTCCATCGGCGCGATGTTGCCGAGCTCGTTGCGGATAGGCAGCGCGTCGAATTGACGCTGCCAGCTGAAGACTTCGGCAAGGCGCACCTGCTCGCGCCAGACCGGGGCTTCCACAGCGCCGCTTGAAGCCAGCCCTGCCGCCATCAGGTCAGCGCCATCGGCGCGGCTTGCCTCGACGTAGCCACCCGCGGGCGGCGTGCTGTTCAGCGGATGCGAGCCTTGCAGCAACCAGAGCAACTGGAAGCCCAGGGCAGCAAAGACCAGCAGGACATACACGGCCATCTGCACGGCCAGGGACACCGCCACCCGCGCATGCAGGCGCCGTGGCGGGCGCGCCAGGTCGGGCTGGAATGCGCCGGCAACCAGCACCAGCAACCACAGCAACAGCAAGCCCTGCACCAGCAATGCCGATGTGCCCACGGCAAAGCTGGCCGTCAGCAGCAGGCAGACAAGCAGTCCGGCGGCGGCATGGCGCTTTGGCGCCAGCATGGAAAAGACGCCAGCCAGATAGGCGCACAGCGCGATCAGCAAGGCCGCGATCGGCAGCAGCCCATGGCGCGCGTCCACGACACGCGCCGTCCAGGTCGCCTGGCCTGCCATCATTACCCCCAAGGGCATCGCGATCGCGACCAGCAACAATGCGGCGGCCGCCAACAGCAGGGCGGCGGCCACCTGCCAATGCGGCAGCGGCCGGTGCAGCAGGTTGAGCCACGTATTGGGCCGGCGATAGGTGCCCATCTGGTAAAGACCAAGCAACAAGCCGCTCAACGCATACACCGCCGCTGCCACCTGGTAGACCATGTCGGGCTGCTGCAGCGGGTCGACCATGCGGGCGAAGAATCCCAACACGCCCAGGTGCAGCAAGGCATAGGCAATGGCCCAGTAGCGAAAACGCAGGAGTTCGCTTTTGAACAGGTCGGTCATGTCCGCGCCTCGCTGACCGCCGGGCCGACATGGTTCTTGGCAAGGAAGCCGTTGACTGCGCGGTCAAGACTCACCGGCATGCCCTGCACGCTGCGTGCGCCATGGCTGCGCAGGAAATCGGCAAACTCCTCGCCCTGGTCTATCACCACGTAATGAAACAGGCCCTCGATGCGCTGCACTTGCAGCAGCCCCGGCACCAGCGACTTGTCCGGGCCCTTGAAGGGCATGTCGGCGATCCAGTAGTGCACCCGCTCGCAGAACTCGTCAGGTGGCGACAGGTTCACCAGTGCGCCGCGCTCCAGGATGATGAGATTGTCGGCGACGCGTTCGATTTCTTCCATCTGGTGCGAGCAGTAGATGATTGAACAGGACTCGGCAGCGTTGGAGTTGAGCAGCGATTCGAGGAATGCGCGCTTGGCCACCACGTCCAGGCCCAGGGTCGGCTCATCGAGGATCAGCAACTCGGGGCTTTGCGCCAGCGCCAGTGAAAGATTCAGGCCGGCGCGTTCACCGCGCGAAAGCTGGCTGACCTTCTGGCAGGGCAGCACGTGGTAACTGCCAAGCACCTCCTGGTGCACGTCTTCATTCCACTGCCCGTAGTGCCGGCGTTGCATGGCGACCACGGCCGCCACGGTCATCCAGCCCGGCAAGGTGTGTTCTTCGTTGACGAAACCGATACGGCTGCGCAGCGACGGCGCCAGCGCCTGCGAGTCGCAGCCCAGGATCGAGCACTCGCCCGATGTAGGCGCCAGGAATCCCAGAAGAATACGAAACAGCGTGGACTTGCCCGCACCATTGGCACCGACAATGGCGTGGATGCGGCCGCGCGGAATCTGCAGGTCCAGGTTGTCCAGCGCCAGCTTGCTTCCGTAGCGTTTGGTCAGCGCGCGGGTTTCGATCACGTACTCAGTCATGGTCTTGGTCTTCGGTCGAGGTCGGGCTCAGGCCGTTTTTTTTGGCGCGAGCGCCTGCAGTTCGAAATCGAGTCGCGCCAGCACGTCAGAGGCGGGGTAGTCGAGCGCGACCACGTCGTGCACGAAGCGGTTCACCGCCTCGTCCATGCGCTTTTCGCGTTCGTGGGTGCTGAGCCGCTGGCGCGGGGCGGCCACGTACAGGCCGAGCCCCTGGCGCGAATCCAGCCAGCCCTCGGCGGTAAGTTCCGCGTAAGCCTTGGCCACGGTGTTTGCATTGATGCCCAACTGCTGGGCGAGTCCACGCACGCTGGGCAACTGCACGCCTTGCTCAAGCTCGCCGGTGGCGACCTTCATGCGGATGCCGTCCACGATCTGCCGGCTGATCGGGCGGGGGTCGCCGGTGGCGATCTGGAGCATCAGGGCCTGGGTGCGGGCCATTGGCTGTCCTGTCTGTACTGTGTGTGTTAGTACAGTAGAGACAGTTAACGGGTCTGTCAAGGCCTGGCTGGCCGCTGCAGCCCAGCGCGGCGATTACCTGATATCGGCCAACCCTCAGCGGTATATTCATCCTTTAAGAGCCGGAATCCTGCCAATGAGACACGCGACCCTTACATGCCCCACGCCCGGCGCATTCCGCGTCACCCTGCTCGCACTGGCCGGGCTTCTGCCACTGGGGTCCACCATCGCACAAGTACCGGCACTTGCCCCCGTGGCGGCGCCCGCCGAGATGGTGGTGACGGCCGCGAGGATGCTGGACGTGCGCACCGGCAAATGGCTCGACCAGCCCAACGTACTGGTGCGCAACGGCCGCATCGTGCAGGTCGCAAGCGGGGGCAACGACGTCGACGCGGGCGCCGGGGCCACGCGTATCAACCTGGCCGGCATGAGCCTCCTGCCCGGCCTGATCGACATGCATGTGCACCTCGATTCCGACCCGTCCTATGGCGGCTACACCGGCCTGCAATTCAGCGACCGGTTCTGGTCGGTGCTGACTGTGCCCAACGCGCAGCGCACGCTGTTGGCCGGCTTCACCTCCGTGCGCAATGTCGGCTCGGATGCCTTCAATGACGTCGGCCTGCGCGAGGCGATCAGCGAAGGCAAGATCCTTGGGCCGCGCGTGGTAACCGCCGCCTATTCCTTCGGCGCCACCGGCGGCCATTGCGACTCGACGTTTTTCCCGCCCTCCATGAAACAGCACAGCGAGTACAACGCCGACAGCCCCGAGGAAGGCCGCAAGCGGGTCCGGGAAGTTCGCAAGTATGGCGCGCAGGTCATAAAAATCTGCGCCACCGGCGGCGTGTTCTCGCGCAACACCGAACCCGGCCAGCAGCAGATGAGCGAGACCGAGATGCGCGCGATCGTGGACGAGGCGCATATGTGGGGGCTGAAGGTCGCCGCGCACGCGCATGGCGCTGCCGGTATCAAGGCCGCCATCCGGGCCGGCGTGGACACCATTGAACACGCCAGCCTGATCGATGACGAGGGCATCGCCCTGGCCAAGCAGCACGGCGCCTGGCTGTCCATGGACATCTACAACACCGACTACACGCAATCGGAAGGCAAGAAGAACGGCGTATTGGAAGACAACCTGCGCAAGGACCGCGAGATCGGCGATTTGCAGCGCGAGAACTTCCGGCGCGCGCACGCTGCGGGCGCGAAGATGGTGTTCGGCACCGATGCCGGCATCTATCCGCACGGCTTGAACGCGAAGCAACTGGCGGTGATGGTGCGCTACGGCATGACGCCGATCCAGGCCATCCAGTCGGCCACGCTGAACGCCGCCGACGCACTGGGCAGCAAAGACGTCGGCATCATCGAACCAGGCCGATGGGCCGACATGGTGGCGGTGGCTGGCGATCCGACCCAGGACGTTTCCCTGCTGGAAAACATCCCGGTGGTGATCAAGGCCGGTGCGCTGGTGAAGGACGCGCGCTAACCGAGCCGCGCGCCGCAGTTCAGCGGCGCGCGATTGATATGGTCAGGGCGCGGCGGGCTTCACGAAGCGCAGCGTCATCCGGTCACTTTCGCCGATGGCCAGGAACTTGGCGCGGTCCACGTCACCCTTGGCCAGGCGCGGCGGCAGGGTCCAGACGCCACCGGGATAATCCCTGGTGTCGCGCGGATTGGCGTTGACTTCACTCTTGGCTGCGAGCTTGAAGCCAGCCGCCTCGGCCAGCGAGATGACATAGGCTTCCGGCAAATAGCCGCTGTTTTTCATTTCCGCTGCGGGCTGGTCGGGCTTGGCGCGATGGTCCACCACGCCCAGGGTGCCACCCGGCTTCAAAACGGCGTACATCGCCTTGAACATCGCCTTCTCGTTGCCATCCATCACCCAGTTGTGGGCGTTGCGGAAGGTCAGCACCACGTCGGCGGAATTGGCCTCGCCCAGCACCGGCGCGACGCTACCCGCTTCCAGCAACTTAGCCTTGCCAAACACATCGGGGCGTTTGTCGAACAGCGCGCGCAACTTGCTGTTGCCGCGCTCGGCGTAGCTGGTGGAGTCGGCATCGGACTCCTTCGCCGGATCCACGATCACGCCGGTGTAATCGCCTGCGTCGCGCAGCAAGGGCGCCAGCACCTCGGCATACCAGCCGCCACCGGGCCAGATCTCGATCACCTTCTTGTCTGGCGTCACGCCAAAGAAACCGAGTGTTTCACGCGGATGTCGATA
>JBBRXD010000017.1:0-17939 GCA_038248775.1 Lysobacterales bacterium
CTGGACAAGTACGGCCTGAAAGCCAGCTTCTACCTGACGCTGAGCAGCCCCAGCCTGGCGCGGCGCGTGCCGGAATGGCGGGCGCTGGCTGCACGTGGGCAATACGATGCTGCATGCCATTGACGGCAACAGCGAGCGCACCTTCACCGTGCCCTGCGGCGATCGGCTGGCAGCCGGCACGGATTATGTGCAGGGCCTGCGCGACGATTTCCTCGCGATCAAGTCCGGCGACGGTGGCGTGGTCGCCGACATGCAGGGCCTGGATGTGCATGCGGTCGGCGTCACTGCGCCGTCCGATGTCACCGGCGCGCAACTGATCGAGATGGTGGAGCAGGCCCGCGCCCGCGGCACGATGATCAACTTCACCTTCCACGGCATTGGTGGCGACTACCTCACCGTTGCCAGCCCGGCGCACGAAGCGTTGCTGGCCTGGCTGGCCGCGCACCGCGACGAAGTATGGACCGACACCTTCATCAACCTGATGCGCTACGTGAAAGTGCAGCAGGCAGCGGCAAGCACCGGCAAGAAGTAACAAATTGCCGACGGTGGCCGTCCGGCTGCCCATCCATTCACGTGGCAGTAGCAGCGGCCATGCTCTGCTGGGGCCATGAACAGAAAACCCCTGTCCTTCCTGCGCCGACTCCGGGCGGTATTGTTGCTCGTCCTGATGCTTTCTGGAGCCACCGCAATGGCCACCGAAGAACCGAAATTCGCATCGGTGCTGCGCGAAGGCGACTTCGAACTGCGCCAGTATCCCGCGCTCGTCGTGGCCGAGGTCAGCGTGGGCGGCGACCACGACGAGGCGTCAAACGCCGGCTTCCGCCTGCTGGCCGGCTACATCTTCGGTGGCAACACCCGGCGCGAGCGATTGGCGATGACGGCCCCGGTCGTGCAATCGCAATCCACCAGCGAGTCGATTCCGATGACCGCGCCGGTAATCCAGGTCGCGGACAAGGACAAGTGGACCGTGCAATTCGTGATGCCTGCCAACAAGACCCTCGACACACTGCCGGTGCCCAACGATGCACGAGTGCGCTTGCGCGAGTTGCCGGCCACCCGCTTTGCGGTCGTGCGCTTCCCGGGGCTCGCTGGGCCGGACGACGTGGAAAAGCAGACGGCGCTATTGCGCGAATTCATCGTCCGCCACCAGCTGAAGGCCGCCGGCAGTGCCGCCCTGGCCCGTTACAACCCACCCTGGACGCTGTGGTTCATGCGTCGCAACGAAGTGATGATTCCGGTCCACGAGTAAGTGTGGATGCGGCAGGCTCGACCACTTCGAGGCAATGGCGTGAACGCTTGCTAAATCGGATTCGGGAAAGGCAGCTCCGCAGGGCCTGGCGGCGGATTCATTCATTCTGTAGCAGAACTCGCAAACGTAAGGTTCCTCCATGCGCGCCCCGCTTTGGAGAACCGTGATGAGCCGACCCTCGCGAATTTTGACCCTCGCCTCCGTCCTGCTGCTTTCGCTGGGCGCCAGTGCGCTGGCCTCGGCCGCTTCCTTCTACGATCCGCCTGGCCGCGTCGCGCGCGTCAGCGACAGTCGCGGGGACATCAGCTATTCGCCAGCCGGCGGCGGCGACTGGTACGAGGTACACCGCAATCGCCCGCTGGTGCGGGGCGACATGCTCTGGTCCGACCGCAACTCGCGTGCGGAGGTGCAGGTGGGCAACACGGTAGTACGGCTGGACAGCGAAACCAGCCTGGAATTCCTTGAATTGAGCGACCGCCTGCTGCAGGTACAGGTCAGCCAAGGCACCATCAACGTGCGTGCCCGCCGCCTGTATCCCGGGCAGCGAATCGAAGTGGATACGCCGAACATCGCCTTCGTCATCGACCGGCCCGGGCGCTATCGCATTGATGTGGACTCCTCCGGTTATGCCACCACCATCGAAGCGCCGCAGGGCGGTGGTATCGCCTACGGCAACGGCGGTCGCTTTTCGGTGCGCGCCGGTGACGTGGTCCGCTTCTACGGCGAGGACCTGCGCGACTACGAGATGTATGCCATGCCAATGCCGGATGGCTTCGACCGTTATGCCCGCATGCGCGACCAGCGCCTCGACCGGTCGGTATCGTTGCGCTACCTGGGCGACGATGTGATCGGCTATTCCGATCTTGACGACTACGGCCGCTGGGGCCGCGATCCGCAGTACGGCAATGTCTGGTATCCAAGCAACGTCAATGCCGACTGGTCGCCGTACAGCGATGGCCAGTGGATCTGGCTCGATCCCTGGGGCTGGACCTGGGTCGACGACCAGCCGTGGGGTTTCGCGCCGTCGCACTATGGGCGTTGGGCGTGGATGGACAGTCGCTGGGGCTGGATCCCCGGACCGCGCAACTATCGCCCCGTATATGCGCCGGCGCTGGTGGTGTTCTTCGGCGGCGGCAACAATTCCTCGATTGGCTGGTTCCCGCTCGGCCCGAGCGAGGTCTACATGCCCTCGTACCCGGTCAGCCAGAACTATTTCAGCCAGGTCAACATCAGTAATACGGTGGTTAACCGCACCAGAATCACCAATGACTACAACAGTTACGCGCGCGGCGACAACCTGCGTCCGCTGCAGGGTGGCAACTACGCCAACCGGCGCATCGCCAACGGCGTGACGGTGGTGCCACAGAGTGCGTTCGTGAACTCGCGGCCGGTGCAGGCGGCGGAAGTTCGTGCCGAGCCTGATGCGATGACGCGTGGCGATACCGTTCGCGTGGCACCGGTGCGTCCGGGTGCGGCCAGCTTCCGCGGTACTGCCCGCGCCGCCCGCGTGCGCCCGCCGCGCGAGGTGCTTGATCGGCAGGTGTTCGTGCGCACTGCGCCGCCGCCGGTAGCCGCTGCCCCCGTCGCCGCTGCGCCAGCGACGCAGCCCGAAGGTGCGCAAGCCGCGCCGCCGGTCGCCGGCCGGCCGCTGCGTGATCGCCCGCGCCGCGTGCGCGTGATCAGCGATCAGGCGAGCACGGTCGATGCACGCGCCACCGCGCCGCAAGCCGCGCCACCCGCCGCTCCACAGGCGGGTGCAACGCCAGCCGACACTGCGCCGGTAGCGCCCGGCCAACTGCAGCAACTCAATCGCGATGCCGAGCCGCGCAAGCCGCTTCGCGGCGGGGGTTTCCCGCGCCGCGAGGGTGAGCCAGGATCCGCCCCGACACGGCAGGACGCAGAGGCATCCCGTCAGGCAGGGGAGGCGCGCATAGCGCGGGAAAAAGCACGCATCGAACAGCAACAGGCGCGCGAAGCACAGCAGACGGCGCGTGAGGCCGAACGCCAGGCGCAGGCGCAGCAGGAATCGGCGCAGGCGCAGGAAAACGCCAGGATGACGCAGCGCGAAGCCGCTCGCCAGCAGCGTGAAGCCCAGCAGGCGCAGCGCGAAGCACAGGTGCAGGCTGAGCAAGCAGCGACGGCGAAGCAGGAGGCCAGCAGCAACGCCATGCCGCCAGCTGATCAGCCAACTGCGCGCGACCGCAAGGGCCCGCGCGCGGAGTGTGCGACGGCGGAGCAGATTCAGGCGCTGCGCAATCGCGGTATCAGCGAGGAGCGGATCGCAAAACTGACGCCGTGCCCGATCGAGCCGACGCCGCCTGAATCCTGACGCTGGTCCAAGCCGCGTGCCAGACGCAGCAGCCTGAGATTGGCTTGGATCAGGTTTGCACGCAGGCCTGTGGGGCAGTGGTTGCTGTCGATTGCGGCGAGAAGCACGCCGCGAAGACAGTCCGGATGGTTACTCATAGGGAGTTCATCCGTCGGGTCGCAATGTGGGGCAGTCAACCACGCTCAAGGAATGATCATGGATCTCCACATTTCACGCTCACTGCTCGTTGCCTTGCTGGCAAGCGGGCTCGCGCTCAGCGCGTCGCCGCCATCGCAGGCCCAGTCCGGCAATAGCAAGCACGACCAGAATGCGGAGGCAGAGGCCAAGGCCAAGAAGGACGCGAAGGACGCGAAGGACGCCAAGCACACCAAAGACACCAAGGATAAAGCCGACCGCAAAGGCGGGGACCACGCGCAGCCCGATCCGCGCGCCGCGCAGCAAGATGCGCGCAAGAATGACCAGCGCCAAGCCCAGGCCAACAAGCAAGACGCCAAGCAGGTCGAGAAGCAGGTCAAAGCCGACGACAAAGCTGATCGCCGCGATCGCCGCCTGAGCCAGCAAGAGCAGCGTAAGCTGATCCGCCAGCAGCAGGCCCGGGTCACGCAGTATCGCCAGTACCGCAGCAGCCAGCAGGACGCGGCACGCCGGGCCGCGACGCTGCTTGACTCGCAGAACCGCACTGCGCAGTCGCGCTACGTCTCCAACTACCAGATCGAACTGTTGCGCCAGCAGCAGAGCTGGAACAACAACTTCAACTACGACAATGATCCGTACTTCTACTCGGCACCGATCTATCGTTACCAGCGCGGCGGCAGCTACTACAACGTCAACCAGTACGGTGCCAACCTGCTCAAGCAGGCGGTCAACGCCGGTTACCAGGAAGGCATTCAGGCCGGCCGTGCAGACCGCATGGATCGCTGGCGCGCCGACTACCGCAATTCATTCGCCTACCAGGATGCCAGCTACGGTTACAACGGCTACTACCTGAGCCGCGACGATTATTCCTACTACTTCCGCCAGGGCTTCCAGCGCGGCTATGAGGATGGCTACAACAGCCGCTACCAGTATGGTCGCAATTCCAGTGGCAGCTACTCGATCCTGGCCACCATCCTGACTTCGATACTGGGGCTGCAGTCCTACTGATGCGGAGCAGGTTCCGCCACTGAGGTGGTCCTGCGCAATACCTTTAGCTTCAACTCTTGACGATCATCCCATCAACCAGGGTCAGGGTTCGATCACAGGAATCGGACAGCCTCGGGTCATGGGTTACCAGCAGGAAAGCACAGCCGAACTTTTCATTGAATCGGCGAAATAATGCAAAAACATCGGCGGCAGTCTTGGTATCAAGATTGCCGGTCGGTTCGTCGGCCAGTAGCAATGCCGGCCGCGTGATCAAGGCGCGCGCAATGGCAACGCGCTGTTGTTGCCCGCCGGAAAGTTCATTGGGTTTCTTGCCAGTGAATTTTTCCAGGCCGACGTCCGACAACAATTCCCTGCCCCGGTCCAGGCTTTCCTTATCCGGCTTCCCGTGCGCCAGCATCAACGGCATCAACACGTTTTCCATCGCCGTAAAGGCCTGGATGAGGTGGTGGAACTGGAATACAAAGCCAATTGAGTTGCCACGCAATGAAGTACGCGCCGCATCGTCCATTTCGCGGGTTGCCTTGCCGAGCAGGAACAATTCGCCGGAGCTAGGCGAATCCAGAAGTCCGATCAGATTCAACAGCGTGCTTTTGCCGGAACCTGACGGGCCGATCAGGGCGGTGAAATCCGACTGGGCTACCAGCATGTCAATGCCGTGGAGCACTTCAGTTTCGGTTGCCTGGCCAACATTGTAGGATTTCTTGATCGCCTCCAGGCGCAGGACCTCCTGTCTGCCTTCAGACATAACGAATGGCCACGACCGGATCAAGACGGGCAGCCCGTCGCGCAGGAATGGCAGCTGACAGTACACCGGTGATGGTGGCGATTGCCATGGCAATGGGCACCAGGGTGCTTGAGACCGGAATATAAAAAAGCCCAGGGCCCAGGTTATTGAAGGCCCAAACCAGGCCGTAGCCAGCCATGCTGCCCAGCAGGGAACCAGCCAATCCGTACAAGGCACCTTGAATCAGGAATACCAGCAACATCTGTTGTTGCGTGGTTCCCATGGCGCGCAAAATACCGATTTCACGGGTACGTTGCACCACGCTCACCGACAACACGCTGGCAATGCCGAATGCGACCGAAAGCGCCACGAACAAGCTGATCATGCTGGTCGACAGGCTTTGCGAAGTGAGCGCATTCATCAGCTGGGTATTGGTCTCCATCCAGCTTTCCGATTTCAGGCCGGTCAGCCGGCCAATCCGCGCGGCGACGACATCTGCAGCAAAGATATCCTGCACGGTCACGTCAATGACAGTGACGCCGCCTGGTAAATTGAGCAAAGACTGCGCCTGCTTCAAATCGAGATAGACATAGCGGCTGTCGAGCTCGCGCACACCCAATTCAAAAATGCCGGCGATGTTGACCACGCTATAGTCGGCAAGCCCGGCGTCCAGTCGCAATTTATCGCCGACCCGCAGGCCCAGGTCATCGGCCAGCAATTTACCAATCACCGCGTCACCAGCGCCCACCCTGAATTGCCCCGCAACCATGTCGTCGCTGATCGGGATGATTTTTTGATAGCGCGCGACGTCAATGCCCACCAGGGCGACCGATTGCAAGGACTCCCCGCGCCGGGCAAAGGCGGGGCCGGAGACGATCGGAGATACCGCCACCACACGGGTCAAATGATCGAGGGTTTCAATCACTTGCTGCCAGTTATTGATGGAACGCAATCGCTGCGGACGTTTGTCTTCCAATACCAGTTGGGTGGTACCCACGGCGGTGGGAAGGATGCGATTGACCTCATCGGGCGACTGGATTTTTACATGGGCCTGGGTGCCGAGCGTGCGTTCAATGATATTGGCCTGCAAACCGGTGATGAGTGCAGTAATGAACACAATCACCGAAACACCCACGGCAATGCCGACCAGAATCAAGGCCGTCTGGCTGCGGCCTTCGCGCAGGAACTTCACGGCAATATTCCATTCGATCCACATGCCGGTCAGGCCTTGCTCATTTGAAACTTACCGGAAGCTCTTTTCTGGTGGCCGGATCAGCGCCGTCTGCCGGCAGGGTTTGTTGCTTCACGCGAACACGATCCCCTTCACCCGACTTTCCAGAGGTATCGGCCAGCACCCAATCACCTGCTTCGAGTCCGGAAACAATCTCAGTCATCACCAGGCCACGCAAACCCAAACCGACGCCCACTTTCTTTATCTTGCCATCGCTCACGCTCAATACCGTGGCTCGTCCACCAGCAACATTGGCGAGCGCGTCGTTGGGAACCACCAGGGCTTGTGCACGACGACCGGTTTCAATATTCACTGACACCGTCATGTCCTGGCGCAAGTTCCGGGGTACCGGATCGACTTTCAAACGAATATCAACAGTGCCCTTTTGCGGGTCCACGCTGGGTGCAATGAAATTTATCCTGGCAGTGAACGGTTGCTCGGGAAATGCATCTGCAATACAAACTGCTGGCTGCGAAAGCTTGATGACCGCAAGGTTTTTTTCATCGAGCGGTACCAAGAGTTCGCTATCACCGTCACGGGCAATTTCCAGAAGAATACGGGTCGGTTGAACCAGATCACCGGGTTCGACATTCCGGGTCAGGACAGTTCCGGTGACTTCCGAGCGCACCGTTGTTTTTGCGAGCAGCGCTTGTGCTGTTGCCAATCTTTCCATAAGCACGGTTTCATCGGAGTTACCGGAAGCCAGTGCTGCGGCAGTCAACCTTGCCTTTTCTGCGGCCGCGCGCGCGATGGTTTCCGCTTGCACCGCCTGTTCCATCGGTTCGCGGGCAATCACCTGCCGGCTGAATAATTCGCGACGTCGTTGGGCTTCACGACTGGCCTGGGCCAACTGCGCTTCGGCTTGGCGCAACGCCGCCTGCGCCTGGGGACGTGCAGAACGCTCAAGTTGTGCAACAGCGGCCTGGGCTTCACGCACTTTTGCCGACAGCTCATCGGATCGCAGTATCAGCAGGATGTCGCCGGGCTTCACCCGATCCCCTTCCTTTACGCGACGCTCCAGCACCACGCCGGTTATTTCGCTGCCCACCTGTGCGCGTGATACCGCAATGACACGACCCGTGGCGACGAGGTTTTGAACCAGGGGGCGGGATTCAATCTGGTAGCCGGCAACACTGGGTCCAAGCCACCAACGAACCAGAAAGAACCCAAGCGCAATTGTGGCCAGTATCGAACCCGCCAAAATCCATTTTTTTGATCGTGTCATGGGTGGTCTGCGCTCATAATCACGACGGCCAAATCAGGGTGGTCACGATCATACGTCTAACACGCTGATGCGTAAGCTCCCCTTAACCTCGGGCACCTGGGGCGCAGCGGTCCCTGGCATCGTTTCGCCTGGCGCCATCCGCGCAAGGTGCCCTTTGCGCGTCAGATGGGGTCGGCTGGCCTTGCCAATTGCATGGCCATGCGCGATCGCCAGCCAGACCCGGCGGCGTTCCAGCGACCTGGAATGCTTTTAGGCATATGCTAACCCTCGGGCGAAGTGGCAAATCAGGCAGGGGCATGGCAGGACGGGGGATCAGTTCGCGCAGGATCAACCTGGTCGCAGGGGCGTTGCTTGTCTGCATCGCAGTCCTGGCCGGATCGACGGTGTTCTGGGTCATGGAGCGCCATGCGGAGCGTCTGCTGCGCGACAACTTGCAGTTGTCCCTCAAAGGCCGGGCTGAATCGATAGATGTAGAGGTCAGCGCTGCTGCCAACAAGATGGCAAGCATCCCGGAGCGGGCCTTTCTGATTGACCCGGTCAGTCGTCTGGACGCCGACGCCGCCGACAAGAACGCACTGCGCGACCTGCGCGAGTACTTCCTTCCCGCCATGCAGCAACTCGGACTTTCCGCAGTCGAGATCAGCGGCCGCGATGGCAAACAGTTGGCAGGCATGGGCAGCTTTGCACAGGCGCCCACGATATCCATTCCCCTCATGCTGCCGGGAAACTTGGACTTGCTATGGAAGGATGGTTTCGTTCTGCAAGCCAGGAACGATATTCTCGAGCAGGGCAAGCGGATCGGCAGCATCCGTACCCAGATCGGCCTGCCCGGTGTCAGCAAATCCTTCCGGTCTGCCAGTTCGCTCGGCCACACCGGCGATCAGGCGATGTGCGCTTCTTCCGGCGCCCGGATGCTCTGCTTTCCGACGACCCTCTCCCACCGCCCGACCAGCTATCCGAAGCGGTCTTCATCGGGCGCGCTGCTGCCCATGGTCCATGCCCTCGAAGGCAAGTCCGGCTCGATCGTTGCGCTCGACTATCGGCGCCAGGAAGTCGTGGCCGCCTTCAGGCCCTTGGGCAGCACCGGCCTGGGCATGGTGCTCAAGCAAGACAGCTCGGAGCTGTACGCAACCATCTGGGACCAACTCAATTACTTGCTGCCGATCTCGGCAGGCATCCTGCTTTTGGCTTTGCTGCTGCTGCGTTGGCAGCTGAGACCCCTGGTGACAGGATTGGTTCGATCCGAACGGGAGGCGCACGGCGCGCTCGCGCGGCTGCAGGACAGCGAAGGCCAAGTGGCGGCAAATGAAGCACGCCTTGCAGAAATCCTCGATTCGGCAACTGATGCCATCGTCAGCGTAGATGACCAGCAAAATGTGATCGTGTTCAACAAGGCAGCGGAGAGTATCTTCGGCTATCGCGCCGCCGACATGCTCGGACAACCGCTGGAGCGCCTGCTTCCGGCAAGGCTCCGGGAAAATCATCGCCGTCTCGTAGGAGCTTTCGGCGCTTCTGGACAGTCTGCGCGCGAGATGGGCGCAGGCAGGGAACTGATGGCATTGCGCGCCAACGGCGAGGAGTTCCCCATTGAAGCCTCATCCATCGCCAGCAGTACTGTCGCCGGATCGAAATTCTTCACGGTCATCATGCGCGACATCACCGAGCGCAAGCAGTCCGAGCAATTGCTGCGCCAGAACGCGGACAGGACGCGTCGGATCCTGCATGCCTCAGCCGTAGGACTGTGGGAATGGAATTTGTTGACCAACGAGATGTATTTCTCGCCGGAGTGGAAGCAGCAACTCGGATACGCCGATGACGAGATCTTGGATGATTTCGACGAATGGCAAAAGCGCGTCCATCCGGAGGACCTCGGGCGCGCACTGGCCGCGGTGGACGATTTTCGCGAAGGCCGCGTGCCGAGCTATGCCGTCGAAGTGCGCCTGCGTCATCGCGACGGCTCCTGGCGCTGGATCTACGGCGAAGCCGAACTGGAACACAACGAAAATGGCGAGCCGGTGACGATACGGGGTAGCCAGATCGACGTCACCGAGCGCGTGCACAGCGCGCAGGTCCAGGCTGCGTTATTCAACATTTCCGTGGCCAGTCATGAAAGCAATGACCTGGACGACCTGTACCGGCGGGTCCACGTCATCGTCGGCGAGCTGATGGCGGCGCGCAATTTCTACATTGCCATGCTCGATGAAGTAAACGATCAGATTAGTTTCGACTACTGGGTTGACGAAATCGAGGAGTCGTCGGCGCCCCTTCGATTCAGCGATGGTATAGGTCTCACCGACTGGGTGCTGCGATCCGGGAAACCACTTCTTGTATTTCCGCAGTTGAACCGCGAAGGGTTGCCAGACGGATTGACAATCATCGGCGCTCAAGGCGTCGATTGGCTGGGAGTACCGCTCAAGGTTCTCGACAAGACCATCGGCGTGCTGGCGGTGCAGAACTACACCGGCGATGTCCATTACGAACAACGTCACCTGGAATTGCTGCAGTTCGTGTCCGACCAGATTGCGGCGGCAATCGAGCGCAAACGGCAGGCCGATACTATTCGCAAAAGCGAAGAAATGTACCGGACGCTGTTCGACCAGGGTCCGGTCTATATCACCCTGATTCAACTTCCGGAAGGACGCTTCGTCGAGATCAACGATGCCTGCCTCGCTGCCTTCGGCTACGACCGCGAGGAAGTCATCGGCCGAAGCAGTCTGGATTTCGGCGCCTGGCAGGATCCGAAACTCCGCGAGCAGTTCTTCAGCCTGCTCCGTGACAAGGGCCATGTCAGTGATTTTGCAGCGGTGATGTTAAGGAAGGACCGCACCCCGATCGACGTCCTGCTCACGTCCAAGCGCATCACGATCGGCGGGAACGATTTTGTCCTGAACATGTTGCAGGACACTACCGAGCGCAAACAGGCTGAACTGCGCCTGCGCGAAAGCCAGGAGCAGTTCAAGAGCGCATTCGAGAGCTCGGCCCTCGGCATCGCCCTGGTCGCGCTGGATGGCCGATACCTGAAGGTGAATGCGAGTCTTTGCACATTTACCGGTTACGGCGAACAAGAGCTGCTCGCGATGACCTTTCAGCACATCACCCACCCCGATGATCTGGATGCCGAGCGCAACCTTGACCGGGAGTTGCTGGCCGGGGAGATCGAAAAGTACCGGTTGGAAAAGCGCTATTTCCGCAAGGATGGCAGTCTCGTTTGGGCGCGGCTCGCGGTCTCGCTGGTACGCGATGAGTCCGGCCAACCCGAGTATTTCATTTCCCAGAGCGAGGACATCAGCGCGACGGTCATTGCCCAGCAATCGCTCGAGCAGGCCAACAGCTCGCTCGCACAGACCCAGCATCTGCTTGAGGCCTCGCAATATGCTGCCCAGGTCGGCGGTTGGGAACTGGACGTGGCAAGTGGAAACCTGTTCTGGACAAACGAGACGTATCGTATCCACGACCTGTCGCCGGATGACTACACGCCTTCTGTTGACACGGCCATCAATTTCTATACCCCGGAATCGCTGCAGGTAGTGACCGCCGCCCTGCAACTGGCCAAGGACGAAGGCACGCCCTACGACCTGGAACTGGAATTGATTTCGGCGCAGGGACGGCATGTCTGTGTCCGCACCACCGGCAGCGCCACCCAGGTTCGGGGGCGGACCATCAGGATCGGCGGCGCCATCCAGGACATCACTGAACGCAAACGCGCCGAACAATGGCAACAGCATTACTCGCAGGTGCTGGCTATGATCAGCGCCGAAGCATCGCTGGTGCATGTGCTTGAAGAACTGGCCCGATTCGTCGAGAAACAATCCCAGGGTTCGAGCTGTTCCATCTTGTTGCTGTCGTACGACGGCATGCGCCTGACCCATGGCGCGGCGCCGAGCCTGCCGGACTTCTACAACAATGCAATCCACGGCGTCGCAATCGGCCCGACCGTCGGGTCGTGCGGCGCTGCTGCCGCGCTGGCTCAGGCGGTCATTACCGAGGACATCCAGACCAGTCCCAACTGGACGGCTTGGCGGCAAATAGCCGCGCGGGCAGGGTTGCGGTCCTGCTGGTCGACTCCGATTTTTTCGTCCGAACACAAGGTGATGGGTACCTTCGCGCTCTATCACGGCGAGCCCTGGTCCCCGACGCCTGTTGACGAAGAGTTGCTCCGGCGCGCGGCAGCGCTGGCAGCGCTGGCGATTGATCGCGCCCGGCATCAGGATGCCCAGCGGCTCGCCAAAACAGTGTTCGAGCAAAATATCGAAGGGGTGATGGTGACCTCACCGGACGCCCGGATACTGATGGTGAACCCCGCGTTCGAACGTCTCACTGGCTACAGCGCGGAAGAGGCGGTCGGACAGACACCGACCTTGCTCGACTCCGGCCGGCATGACGAGGCGTTCTGGGCCGCGATCCGGGCCCAGTTGGCACAGACGGGCCGCTGGGAAGGCGAGGTCCGGCACCGCCGCAAGAACGGCGAAATCTATCCCGTGCAGATGGTGATAGCCGACGTCCGCGACGCCGCCGGGGTCAAGACCCAGTGCATCAGCAGCATGGCCGATTTGAGTCTGCAGAAAGTCCAGGCATCGCGCATCGAGCAACTTGCGTTTTACGATGCCCTGACCGGCCTGCCCAACCGGGCGCTTTTCCTGGACCGTCTCGAAAATATCCTGGCCTCCGCCGAACGCCAGGACCATCGCGGCGCCCTTCTGTTCATGGACCTGGATCATTTCAAGGAGATCAATGACAGCAAAGGCCATGCCATCGGCGACCTGGCCTTGGCCGAGACGGCGCGGCGTTTTCTCACTGCCTGCCGGCGTGAAGAAACCCTGGCGCGGCTGGGTGGTGACGAATTCGTCTTGATAGCCGAGGGGGCCGACCATCATTCGGCTGCCCTGGTCGCGACTCGCTTGCTGCAGTCGCTATCGAAACCGTTGATGTTGATGGGCGCCGCGCACTCGATCGGTATCAGTATCGGCATTGCCCTCTACCCGGAAGATGGCACGACCACGGAAGAACTGATCAAGCACACCGATATCGCCATGTACCGGGCCAAGGCAGCCGGCGGCGGTTATCGGTTCTACCAGGCCGACATGAGCTCGGAACTCGAGAAGCACCTGGGGATCGTCCAGCGCCTCGGCACGGCGATGGAGGCTGACCAACTGCAGCTCTACTACCAGCCGAAGATCGAATTGGCGACCGGCAAGTTGGTCGGTGCGGAGGCGCTGCTGCGTTGGCACGACGCCGATCTTGGCTGGATCAGCCCGGCTGAGTTCATCCCGATCGCCGAGCAGCGCGGAATGATGGGCAAATTGGGCGACTGGGTGCTGCGCCAGGCGTGTATGCAGCTCACGGAATGGCGAAACCGCGGGATCGGACTGCCTGGGCGCCTGTCGTTCAACGTCTCGGCCCGGCAGATCGAAGACCCGGAGATCGTGGGTCGAATGCTGGAAATCGTCCATGAGGCAGGTGGCAGCCCAACGTGGCTGGAGCTTGAACTCACCGAGAGCAGCATGATGAGCGACCCCGAACAATCGATCGAGATCATGGAGTACTTCGCTGCCGCCGGGTTCGGCCTGTCGATCGACGATTTCGGCACCGGCTACTCTTCCCTGGCGTACCTGAAGCGCTTCGCCGCCGACGAACTCAAGATCGACATTTCCTTCGTGCGCAATATGCTCACCGATGCCGACGACTACGCCATTGTCAGCACCATCATCACGATGGCACATGGGTTTGGCATGACCACGGCGGCCGAAGGCGTCGAGCTTGAAGGCCAGGCCGAAGCACTCAAAGCCCTGCGCTGCGACATTGCCCAAGGCTATCTGTACAGCCGACCGGAGGCGCCGGATATTTTTGCCGAAAAATGGCTTGGGGCGGAGCGCGCCTGATTGACCTGATGCTGGCGGCGAGTGTTTGCCTAGTCCAACGCTCTGGCTGCGTTGGAAATCGCCTGTGCGTAGGCCCGGTTTGCGGGCAAGCGGTCGCGGGCACCGAATTTGACAGCAAAGCTCACAATCTCTTCGAAAAAGGCGATCTTTGCGCTGGTGCTGAGCGCGATACCCTGCCGCAGGTTCACTCGCCGTGCGTCTTCATGGGTGCATTGCAGCGGATCGGTGGTGGTCATTGGATCTCCTGGCCAGTTTCAGCGGCAATCTCCCGCAAGGCCTCGATGTCGTCCATGTCCCGCGGACGGCCAGCCGCCTGTTTCAACACGATCAGGTGCCGGATCGATGCCACGGGGATCCGTATGCCATCCAGTTCCTTGATGACAGCGTCGGCCAGCGTCACCGGCAGCCGCGGTCGCAAGCCGATGCCAGAGAGCGCATCCATCGCTCTCGCGCAGTTATCGGGCTGGAGACCGATCACAAGGTCGAGGTCGCGCGTTGCACGCAAATGCCCATGCATGATGACCGCGAGGCCGCCAACGACCACGTATTCCACCTCGGCATCGGCAAGCGCCTTGAAGATTTCGCGGAGCTTGAAAGCCATCGTCTTGTTCCGGATTACCAGTTGCGGCGATACCAAAATTATCCCATAAGTGGGTCAGTGCTTGGCGGAAATCAACAGCTGGCGGCCAACGCCTGCGCAGCGCCCAAGAGCCGCGGAGCCAGATAGCACATATGTACTACAGTGGTGTAAATTCCGGGAACACACGCCATGTCCACTACCACGATTCGGCTACCCGATGAGCTCAAGGCTCGGGTTGCCAAAGCGGCAGAACGCGCTGGAACTTCGCCTCATGGTTTCATCCTTGAAGCCATCGCCGAGAAAGCGGATCAACATGAGCGCCGCGACGATTTCCACGCGACGGCCGACAAGCGATACGCGAAGATCGTGAAGACGGGAAAGACGGTGCCCTGGGATGACATGCGGGACTATCTCAAGAAACGGCTAGCGGGCGCCCCCGCTGCCCGCCCAGTACCGCGAAAGATGGCGCCCTGAGTGATTCGAATCGAGTTTGCACCCGAGGTCTGCGAGGACTTCGACGGCATCCTCGAACATCTGCTTGAACACGATGCGGTCGATGCGCCAACGCGAGTAGAAGAAATTCTTCTGGCCATCGATGTGCTTGAACAAAACCCGCTGATGGGTCATCCGGTCGGTTCGGACCGCAGGGAACTGATCATGGGCCGCGATGCGAGCGGATATGTTGCCCTGTACCGGTATATTCCGCAGATTGAGGTTGTTTTTGTGCTGGCAATTCGCAATCAGCGCGAAGCGGGGCACGCGCGGCCATAGCTTTCCCGCACTCTCGCGCACGTGTTGCGTGGAAAATTGCACCTGCTTGAGGTGCGTGCAAGCATGGCGCACCGAGGGGAGCAGGCGTATGCGGGTTCGAGTTTGGATGGGGCTTGCAGCGATGGCCGTGCTGGGTGCTTGCAGCAACCCTCCCACGCCTGCCGCCCTGGGCTATACCGCAGGAGTATGCCGCGGCGATTACAGCTTCCTGGCCAACACGGTCGAGTGCGGAACCATGGTGGTGGAGGAGACGCGCGGATCGGGCAACGGCCGACGGGTGACGTTTCCGGTGGTGCGGGTACGCGCGCTCAACCATCCCAAGTCCGACCCGGTGCTTTTCCTGCACGGCGGACCTGGTGGCGGCCTGGTGGAAGAATTGCCCGAGCGTCTTAAAGAACACCGCCTGCCGCTGACTGAGGACCGCGACTGGATCTTCTTCGACCAGCGAGGCACGGGCATGGCCACGCCGCTGCTCGATTGCGGCAGCCTGGCGCTGTCCGACGCCGGCATGACCAGCGATGTCGCTGCTCGCCAGGCGGCGGACTGCGGTCGTCGCTTCAGCCGCGAAGGTGTCGATGAGTCGCAGTTCAACACGGCGGTCATCGTGCGCGATATTGGCGAGCTGCGCCGCGCCCTGGCTATTGGCAACTACAACCTCTACGGCATCTCCTATGGTTCGCGCGTGGCCATGGGCGTGATGCAACACGATCCGTCGAACCTGCGCTCGGTTGTGCTGGACTCGGCCTGGCCGCCGGAGACAAGCTGGACCGGCATTCTGCCGCCGGTGGTTTCGCGCGAGATGCGCCAGGTGCTGGCCAAGTGCGCCGCACAGGCCCAATGCAAGGGGCGCCACCCGAATCTGGAATTGCGCCTGGACGAACTTTTCCGGCACTGGCTGGCTACGCCACCCAAGCGCAACGACCACCAGTACGCGGCCGAAGAACTCGCCGCCTACCTGCTGGACGCGCTGTATGACGATGTCGCCGCACGCAGCCTGCCGATGACGATGGAGCAGATACTGGGCGGCGATTTCCGGGCGCTGGACAAGTTCCTTGTCGCTCAGAGCGGCTACGTCGAGGGTCAGTTCTACACGGTGCTGTGCAGGGAGGAATTCGCTTTCGAATCGCCCCAGGCGATCCAGGGCGCGGACGGCACGGACCCTATCGCCGTCGCTACTGCGCGTGCGGCCAAGCGCTACTTCGAGGCGTGCAAGGGCTTCGCCGTGGGCAAGCCTGATCCGGTCGAAAACCAGCCTGTCACCAGTGCCATCCCGACCTTGCTGCTGTCGGCCGATATCGACGCGGGCTGCCCGGCCGAACTGGCCGAGGCGGCCGCCACCCGACTCAGCCGCAGCCAGGTTTTCACCCTGCCCAACACGACCCACGGACCGGCGGGCCGCAGCCCCTGCGCCAAACGTATGGTTGCCGGCTTCCTGGACCTGCCGAGCGAGCCGGTGGATGCGCGCTGCATTGCCGGCGACCGACCCGTTTTCCCGTTCATCCTCGACCCACCGAAGGTTGCGGCGCCGGGCTAGCGCGGCGCCGACGGCACAGGAATGCTTTGCTGGTCCGGCGGCCCGGGATCTATGGTTTCCGGTGACAGCGGCAATATAAATGACGCGCCACGCGCACCTGCATTCAATTTACCGTACGTCGCATTGCACAACTCACGATTGGATTGCGTTTGCGGGCCGTCCAGTTTATTTCGCTGGATGCCGCTGCGCTTTCTATCATTGTCGACGATGGTTTCTGCAACTTCCTCACCGAACTTGCGAGCAATTTGCCAGCTGTCACCAATGCCTGACACCTTGGCATCATTCAGGACGGCATTGGCGCCGCGCGCCCAACGGATATAGAAAACTTGCTGCGATTGGGCATTCACGAGCTCGGCTTCTGCCGATAGTGCGCCAAGGCCGACCGGCAGCCTGAACGGCCCCGGGACAGCGAGGCCCATCACTGCGGACAAGCCTGCTGCACCCGAACTGGTGGCCTGGATTCGGTCAATGGTGATGTTGGCTTGCGCCGTGTCAACGGTACTGGCCGGCACAAGCACGATATAGGGTGCGAGCTCGTTACAAAGCGAGCGCGCTGCATTATTGGCGACGATCAAGGCCTGGCGCGGGGTAATCGGCTTTTGGAATGCAGTTTGTCCGATGATTACATTCGGCAAAGCGATGCGATCGATGCGGCTGATTTGGTCGCGGTCGATATATTGTTCGACGCGACGGTGTTTCTCGGCACGAATGGTTTCCAGAGCGTGCCCGCTTTCAATTGAACCGGCAGTGGTTTTGGGTACGCTGGCACAACCCGAAGCCAGCAAAAGATACAATCCCATGGCGACGAAGGCCGCGCGGCGGGGCGTTGATGAAATCCCGGTAGTCATCGGGTTATACGGAACTCTCAGGTGTCAAAGTCGCAAAGGTAACAAGCGCAGCGTGTAGGTGTCGTCACGGAAGCATGGGCGCTGTGTGAAGCGACCTCGTTGGTTTGAGCCAGGCGCCGGATGAGCTAGGCTTCCCATCCAGGGGACACTGCCGGGGAAAGTCATGCGTCGTTCGAGCTTCGTTGCCGTTTGCCTTCTGGTGGGCTGTGCTGCACCGTCCGAGCCACCGGCCGCGCTAACTGCGAGCACCGTCGAAGCGCCCACCACGCCGCCTGCCGGCGATCCCGTCGAAGGTCTGCGCGTCGCCACCCGCGTCGGCTGCAACGGCTGCCACGGCAAGGACGGCGCCGGTGCACAGCTTTGGGAGTCCGAGGGCAAGTACCGACTCGCTTCGCCAAACCTTACTGAAAAGCGCGAGCTTTATGA
>JBBRXD010000018.1:0-17241 GCA_038248775.1 Lysobacterales bacterium
GGTAGCCGATGATGGCGTCTTGCGCATCGCGCAGCGCCGTCACCGACACCACCGCTGGGAAGCGGCTACCGTCCTTGCGGATGTAGGTCAGCTCGTAGATGTCCTCGATGCCGCGCGAGGCCTTGAACACCAGGGCCTCGAAGCCGGGCGTAATCGGGGTTCCGAGTTCGACACTGAGTGCTTCGGCGCGCGCGATTACCTCCTGTGGATCGGAAATATCGGCCGGCGTAATGCGATTGATGACGTCGTCGGCGCTATAGCCAAGCATGCGTTCCGCGCCAACGTTGAAGATCTGGATAACGCCTTTTTCATCGGTCGCGATGCTGGAAAAGTACGCGCTGTTGAAGATGGCGTCCTGCAGGTCGCCAGGCTTGAGCGGCGTTTTGGCGCGCGCGGCGCCGCTGCCGGAATCGGCAGGCGAGTCTTGCGAACCCAAATCTGGGCCGAAGTTCGGCATGGATGCGCTCAAGGGAGTTCCGGCAGCTGTTGACTGCAACCGGCGAGACGGAAGACTGGCGGGGCTCAAGGCTGCCACTCGGCGCGCCCGAAGGGACGAAGCTGCGGTGGCAATAAGGCGAGACGAGCAGGCAGCCTACCAGCATTCACGCGGCGTACACCTGCTCCTTGGAGGCTGATGGAACCGGAGGTTAAGCTGCCATCAAGGTAGGAACGAGGTGGAAGGTGCTCAGGTTGCTTGCGCTGCTGTCGATCGTCCTGATGCTGTGGCCGGACCCGGACGTGCACGCGTGGCCGGCCGTCGTCGCGTTTATTGCCGTCGCTGCCTGGGTCGGCTTGCGCAAGTTGTGGAAACAGAATCTGCCACTTTGGCGGGAGTTTCGCGGCACCGGTCGATCGCCATCGGGCTTGCTGCGCGACGCGTTGATGCTGTGGAGTCCGCTTGCGCTGGTGATACTGGTGCTGGCCCTCGCCGCAAGCGTGATGGCCGCCGGCGCAGTGGAGCTGGCCTATCGCCAGACCACACTGGATGAATTCTGCAAGGTCGTATCGCTGCCGGGCCAGCCCGTGGTGCCCTGCACCGGTATGGGCAGCGAGCTCTTGCCCGAACGAATCCGCCCCGTGAGTGTGCAGGCAGACCTGGACCGGTTGTTGTTCGAAAGGTATCGAGCGGCGCGTCGCCCCTTCATTACTGCGGAGGCTGCCGAGCCACGCGAACAGGCGCTGGAACGCCAAGCCTTGCTGCGTTTGCTGTCACCGCTGGCACTGCTCGGGCTTGAGCCCGCGCCCGAAGACGATGCCGAACTTGCGCGACTCAAGATCGAGTTACGCACGCTCGTTGATACCCCAACCAAGCCTGCTGCCAACGTGCTCGACTTGCTGCGATACATGACCGAACGCGACTGGCGAATCACGCGCATGCGCGAGCTGACTGCCCGGGTGCTGGCGCGCCGCGACAGGGTATTAAGTAAAGCTTACGATGGCTTGGAACCGGAGCAATTGCATCCATTGCGTTTCAGCCATCGGGTAGCGCGAATCCTTGCCGGCGTGCCGATGCGCCTGGATGCCGGGGCCGGTCGGACGGACGTCGTGCGGATGCTCGCCGAGAACGAAGCCGCCGTGTCCGGGCGCTTGAACCGGGAGTTCGATACGCCGGTGGAAACCGCGGCGCTGGCGGCGGTGCTTCGCCTGCCGCGGTACTGCACGGTGGCGTCGCCTGACTTGCGCCTGCGGCTGGCGGAATCGGATTTTGAAGGTGATCGCATCAGTGGTGCGATCGATAGCAATGCGGGAGCCTTCGCCTGCTTCCCGGCGACGGGCGCACCGCTGAAACTGGAGTCGCTGGGCTTCCGGGAAAGCGTGCGTCGGTCCATCGATCGCTGGCACCAGCAGATGGCCATGTCGGCCTTTCGTCGACTGGGCGCGCTGAGTACGCAAGCGCGAGTGGATGGAAACGATGCCGACGCGATCGGCAACGGCCTGGGCGGCCTGGTGCCAGCAACCATTCACCTGGGCCGGCAGGAATGCCGATGGAACCGAGCCGGCGGCTGCCTGATGAACTCCGTGCGCGAGTCGCTGGAAGAAGGCTATGCAAGTGCCCATTTGAACTTGCAGGACAATCTGGAGCCGACCGGGCAGCGCACAGCCAGCGCCGCGCAAATGGACCGCCAGATCGGCGATCTGGCCTTGACCCTGGATGCTCGCCTGGAATCGCAGCGTGCCAGCGCGCATCGCTACGCCAACGACATCTTCCGCTCGAATGACCTGCTGCAGTTGCTGGGATGGATCGTGCTCGCCCTGGTTGCGATCAAGAGCTTTCTCTACCTGCTGGCCTTGGAGTTGTTCCACAGCGACGAGCAAATGACCATCCGCTTCGAAGGAGCAGAACCGATCGAAGGCGAGTACCGGACTGGGGCGCAACTCGATATAGACCGCGCATTCCGCTATCCGCTGGTAACCCGCAAGCAACTGTCAAATGCCGACAACAACCTGGCCTTCGCACCGTGGCCGCGGGCGTCGCCACTGGCCCGCATCCTGCGTCGCAAATACTTCTTCTTCGCGCGGGGCAGCTTGCTGGAGGATGCCGGCCGCGCCTCGGTGCCAGGCGATGCCGCGCGCGGCATGGTTGCGTCGGCGGGCGGTGGCCAGTCCATCGTGGAGTGGAAGATGCGCGAGGGCGAGGAGGTCATCTTCCGCTACAAGGACTTCTACGGCGCCAGCGAAAACGTAAAGTTGCAGTCGGAATGGAGCCTGCGACTTTCAACGATGTTGTTCGGCCGCGTGGTTTTCCATAGCGCGCGCTGCCAGTTCGGCGAGGGTCGCCTGTTGCTGAAAGCGAGTGTCGAGGCGATCGACCAGCAGCAGATTCGGGCGGTACCCATGGAGAGGATGATTGCCTGGAACCGGCATGCGCAATTCACCGTGCACAGCGGCCGCACGCCTTGGAAAACATTGATCAATGGATTCACGCTGGTGCGCCGGGATCGCACCGACGGGCCCAGTGGGCTGATCGTGGTTTCCAGCGAAGATACGGGCGCCACGACCGGCAGCCTGCGCTACCTGAAGCGGATTTTTTCCTCGATATTCTAGGCGTGCGCCTCTAGGCGTGAGCCTCGAGTCCGGCTGGCCCGGCCTAAGACTTGGCCAGGTTTCGGTGCATGCGCGCGTAGTCCCGTCTGTAGTCCTTCGCCAGGCTGGACTTCTGGCGCTCGCTGAGCACCTTGCCCGACACCTGGAAGAATTTTGTTTCTTCCTCGCGCAGGTGGTGGTGCACTTTCTTTGATAGCTCCCTGGCCTTGTCGAGCCAGGGGTCGTCGGCCGGCTTGAGCTTTTGCAGGTCTTCGACCAGTTCGTCTATCTGGTGGTGTTCGTGCAACGCATGGCGCGACGAGGACAGGCCCAGGTCGTCCATCAGGAATGGCACGTAGAGGAAGCGTTCTTCAGCGGCTTCGTGGGCTTGCAGTTCATTACGAACCTGGGTGAACAGCGCCACCCTCTCGCGCGTGCCCGGCTGGGTTCGCAGCAGCTTGCGAAGCAGGCTGCGCTGGATTTCGTGGCTCTCGCGTAGTGCGTCGTAAATGGTCTCTGGCATGGCTGGCCCTCCTTGGCGTGTCGATGCTGGCAGTTTCCAGCTGAACGCAGCCCGGCCTGCCCTGGGTCGCTGCTGACGCGGCATGGGATAATGTGAAGGAAAGCTCGGGAGACAGTGCAATGGCCACCGGATGGGCGGGTGATGGCGCGGTGCAGGACCAGATCGATGCCACGGTGAAGGACGGCATTGAACGGGCACGCAGCAAGCTGCCGAGTGGGCCGGGCCTGAAGCACTGCGAAGAGTGCGGCAAGTTGATACCTGCGGCCCGTCGCAAGGCCATTCCGTGCGTGCGCCTGTGCGTGGCCTGCAAGGAAATCCACGATCAGGCAGAAGGCGCGTCCAGCGGCTACAACCGCCGCGGCAGCAAGGACAGCCAGTTGCGCTAGGCTCCCGAACCGCAGCCTCAGTGGCGAGTGCCTGATTTGGGCTTGCTGCCCTTGGGCTTGGCCGGCACGACATCCACGGCCAGTGTAAAGGTGCGTTGTTCGTTCGGGGCCATGGCGCCCACGCCGATCAGCTTGCGGGCGATTTCCTGGCCGCGGTCGTCCTTGATGGTAACGACCACGGTGTATTCCCATGTGGAAACATCCGCCGGCTGGCGGATGTTTCCTTCAATGCGGAGCGGACTGGGTACGGCAGCTTCCTCGACAGCGGCGACCGCGTCGAAGCGCACGTGATGCCGGCAAGCCGGACACACGGCGGCACTATCAAGGATGGTTTCCTTGCAGTGCGGGCACGCGCGAGTCGCCCCAGGCGTGCCGGGGCGCGGCGTGCTCATGCGTTGCCTACGGTCTCCACGCCATTGGTGTAGGGCTTACCCGACTTGGCAATGGCGGCTTTGGTTTCGTCCCAACCGAATTCGGTGTTGCCGCGCATGCGGGCACCGGCAGCGACCGTGAGCGAACCTGCCTTGATGTCACCAAGCACTACGCCCGTGGCGAGCAGGTTGACGTGCGATGCGGCTTCGATATTGCCCTCGAGCTCGCCGGCGATGATGACCTTGTCGGCGCGCACGCCGCCGGTGAGCTTGGCGCCGGACTCGATGGTCAGGTCGCCCTGCACGTTGACGTCACCCTTGAACTTGCCGGCGATGCGGATGCTGCCGCTGCCTTCAATCTTGCCCTCGATCATGATGTCAGCGGCAATCAGCGATTCGGTGCGCGCGCGGTCGGACTGGGCACGCGTCGCGGGCGAAGCCGCTCCGGATGGCGAGGTTTCAACGCGTGACGAAAGATCCATTCGATTTTGGTCCGGCGCTTCCGGCGCTGGGGCAGGTACCTGCCGGTTGGCGTTGCTGTCTTTCCAGATGGCCATGGAATGGGTCCTTTCTAGCGGGACTTACGAGGCTATCAGTTTCCTGGCCGAACATCACATGGAATGGTAAAAACGTGAACCAAATCGCAACACGGCCCGGCAGACCGGTCCCGGGTTAACCTTGTTAAACGGCACCTGGGGCGGCAACCTGCGCCAGGACCCGAGCAAAGGGGGGGGGCGCCATGGAACGGATTGGGCTGGGGCAATTGACCGGGGAGCGGCCATGACCGGTGCCGCGGCCCAGGCGGACGATTCGGCTTACGCGAAGCGGCTGCTGGTCCTGTACCTGGCAGGGTGGACAGCGCTGGCGATCGCGCCCTGGTACCGCGCGGACTGGGCGCTCGAAAACGTGCTGGTGCTGATCGCGCTGCCGATCCTGTTCGTGACCCACCGCCTGCTGTCACGTGCGGCGCTGACGGCGGTATTCGTGTTCATGTTGTTGCACGCAGTGGGTGCCCACTACACCTATGCGGAAGTGCCCTACGATGCCTGGTGGTCCCGCATCACCGGGCACTCGCTGAATTCGATGCTGGGCCTGGAGCGCAATCACTTCGACCGGATGGTCCACTTCCTGTACGGCCTGCTGGTGACGCCGGCAATGATCCAATTGCTCGACGCCCGCATGCTGTTGCGCGGACTCTGGCGTTACCTGATTCCCTTTACCTTCATGGCGGCGCAGGCTGGCCTTTACGAAATTATCGAGTGGGCGGCGGCCGAAGTCTTCGGTGGCGAGCTTGGACAGGCCTACCTTGGTACGCAGGGCGATGAGTGGGATTCACAGAAAGACTCGGCCCTGATGGTACTGGGTGCATTGATCGCCATCGTGCTGGTGAGGCGCTTGTCGCCCCGGCGGGGAACGGGCATCCTTGGAGGAATCGGAGGCGTGGGCAATGGCTGACTTGCACGACTTGCACCTGGCACTGCAAATGCTCGCCGGGGCGGGGAAAACCGCAAAGGTTTCTTTCTACCATGTCGGCGACGACGGCAAGCTGCACTCGGGTTCGATTGCCGTCGAACGGGGGCAGGTCTGCCACGTCAGTTTCCAGCAAATGTCCGCCCTTGAAGCCCTGGCCGCTATCCCCTGGCTGAAATTTGCCAAGGTCAGCAGCCTGCCCGCAGTCACCGTTGAAATCAGTGCGCATCCCATGCCGATGGCGCGTGTGCTCGACCTGCTCGACCCGCGCAGGTTGCCGGCGCCAGTAGTCGCTGCTGCGCCAGCCGCCCCCATCGAGCCCATTGCCGCGCCCGCGCCTGCCGCCGCCGCGAAGCCGGCGCACGTCTTTTATTCGCACCTGTCCATGCAGGATGACGCCCAGGCCGTGCTCGAACCCCTGTTCGGCATCGCCGCGGAAAAGAAGATCGAGGAATTCGCCCGATTGTCGCCACCGATGCAGCACCCCCAGGAATTCCTGGAGCGCTGCCGGCAGCACGCGGCGATGATGGTCGGGCCGAAAAAGGCCGTCGAATTGTTCAGGCCGATCTACGACAAGTTGAATTCGTAACCGGCAGTCACCGGGGTTTCATCGAAACGCGCCGTCAATCAGGGGAGAGATGCGCATGTCCGCAACATCGAAGTGGGTCGCGGCAGTCTGGGTGATCTCCACCCTGATGCTGCTGGTGTTTCCAGCCATGGGTGTGGATGCGCAGTTCCGCCTGTATTACTCGAACGCATTGCAGACGCTGAGCAGCTTGCTGTCGGCGGGCTACTGCTTCCATGCGATGAATGCCTTCCCCAGTGACAGTCCCCTTCGCCGGGTCTGGGGCGCGATCGGCGCGGGCGTACTGGCCTGGGGCATCGGCGCGACGATCTTCGCCGCATATCCCATCCTCAACGCAGGCGCCGAAACGCCATACCCGTATTACTCGGATATCGGCTATCTGCTGACCGGGCCGTTGATGATCGTAGGCCTGGTGTTGTTCAAGCGATCCATCGGCATGGAAACGCCGATATGGGGCCAACTGTTGTCGTTGGTGTTGTTCGGCGTCTCGTTCGTGATGGCCTACCAGGCCAATGCCGAAGGCCTGCTCGATCCCGATCCGGCCATGAAGCTGGCTTCCTTCGGCTACACCATCTTCGACCCGGCGTTGCTGGCGGCCACCATCCTGACGGCAACCTCCTTCCGGGGAGGTGAAGTCGGCAAGAGCTGGTGGTACGTAGTGGCCGGCATCCTGTTTTATTACGTCGCCAACCAGCTCTACACCTATCTGGTGCTGGCCGAAACCTATGCCACCGGCTCGCCTATCGATGTCGGCTGGATGCTGGGCTTCGGATTGATCGCCTGGGCGGCGATGAAAACCCGCAACATGCTCAATTGATCCACAGGCAGGACCGAACATATCCCCCAAGTGCAAGACTGGCCTTGCCGGCTCGGGGCACTTGGTTTACGGTGCCGGAAGGGACGTGTGTCGTGCAATAAGTGCCATCCAACAGGGGAAATTCCGAATGAAATCTTCACGTTTGGCCGCTGCCTGTGCAGCGGCCGTCACCATGGGACTTTCCATGTCCGTCGTGGCCAAGGTCGAGAACACCAAGGGCTCGACGAAAACTGCCGAAATTCCGGTTTGCGGCAAGGTTCTGGGCACCATCGCCCTGGTTGATGGTGAAGGGCAGGGCTGGAAGGCCTATCAGCTCGGCGCGCCGTCCACCCTGCTGAAAACCTTCATCTCCAAGTCGGGCTGCTTCAAGCTGGTCAACCGCGGCGCCGGTATGGAAGCGATCCAGCGCGAGCAGGCGCTGGCCGGGGGAGGCAACCTGCAGCGCGGCTCCAATGTTGGCGGCGGGCAGATCAAGTCGGCCGACTGGCTACTGGTGGCTGACGTGGCCGGGCAGAACCAGAACTCCGGCGGCAGCGCGGTCGGCGCCATTGCCGGCGGCATGCTCGGCAGCCGCTTTGGTGGCTTGGGCGCATTGGCGGGCGGCATCAAGACCTCCAAGGTCGAAGCGCAGACGGTAATCTCGCTGGTCAACACGCGTACTTCCGAAGAGGAATACAACATCGAGGGCTTCGCCAAGAAGTCCGACTTCAGCTGGGGCGCGGGTGGCTTCGCAGGCTGGGCAGGCGCGGGCGGCGGTGCCTATGCCAGCACCGATGTCGGCAAGGTGGTCGGACTGGCGTTCCTGGATGCCTATCGTCAATTGGTGACGCAGATGGGCGGCTTCAATGCCAACGTCGTGGCCTCGGCGCCGCGGCAGAGCTTTGTCGCCATCGCCAGCGTGGACATGAAACGCTCGCCTTCCAAGAGCAGCTCCACTGTCCGTACCCTGGACAACGGAATGATGGTGTATCCGCTAGGCGGCAAGGAAGACATGTGGTGGGAAGTCGAGGACGAGAACGGCAATGTCGGCTGGGTCCTCAACGACAAACTCGCTCCGAAGAAGTAGGGAGTGGACCCGACCCCGCTGTTACGTTCGATCGAGCTGTTCGAGGGCCTGACTGACGCCGACCTGGCCGAACTCGGTGCCAGCCTGCAACGGCGGCAGTTTGCCGCCGGAAGCATGGTGTTTTCGCAGGGCGACAACGGCGATTCGATGTACATCGTCGACAGCGGGGACATCAACATCCACTTGCCGGGCGAGGCATCGCGCCGGATCTCCCTGAAGGACATCTCCCGCGGCGAATACTTCGGGGAGCTGGCGCTGTTCGACGAAAAGCCGCGCAGCGCCAGCGCCTTGGCCACCACCGCGACTGTGCTGCTTGAATTGCAGCGACGCACCCTGGAAGGCTATCTGGAAAGCCGGCCAAAGGTAGCCCTGGCCATCCTGCGCACGCTTAGCGAAAGACTTCGCGAAACCAATACGATGCTGTCCGCGCGTGCTGCCAAGAACGTGGACGAGGAGTTCGAGAAGAACCTCAGCTGGAGCGACAGGATGGCCGATAACGTGGCCGCCCTGAACGGTAGCTGGGCCTTCATCCTGTTCCTGATCGCATTGACCTTCGCCTGGTGTGCGGTGAACTCCGGCTGGCTGATAAAGCTGCCAATCGATCCCTATCCGTTCCAGTTCTTCAACCTGGCGCTGGCGATACTGGTGGGCCTGCAAGGCCCGTTGATCGTGATGAGCCAGAACCGCCAGTCCCTGAAGGATCGTGCCCGCGCCGATACGGATTTCAAGGTCAACCTGAAGAATGAAATGAATATCGAAACCTTGCTGCGTGAGCTCGCGGAGTCTCGCGCCGAGGCAAAACTCCGCGAGACCTTGCGCGGGAAGGATTGAAGCCCGATTGTCCGATCCTGGACGACTTGGCCGGCAGGTGACCGGGCCCGTGTCGAAAGCGATAGGACCGGTACGCGCACAATGGGCAGCATGGAAAACCTGACTCGAATCGGCCGCGCGTTGTGCCTGTCCGGTGGCGGCTATCGGGCGGCGCTGTTCCACCTGGGCGCGCTGCTTCGCTTGCACGCCACCGGAAAGCTGCATGGCCTCGATACCATCAGCGCCGTATCGGGCGGCAGCATCGCGTCGGCATGGCTGGTGACGCGCTATGTACGGGGGCGCCGCGACGATACTGAATCTTTCGCCGACTGGTGCGGACGTATCGATTTCAAGGACTGGGTGGTGGAACCTTTTCGTCGTGTTGCCGGGCAAGACCTGCGCAGCGCCCCGGTACTGCTTACCCTCGCCTGGAACTGGCTGTGGCCCTCGACCCGGGTCAATCTGTTGCGCGTGCGCTTCGAAAAAATATTCGAAGGCATCGAACTGCGCGACCTGCCGGCTTCGCCGGCTTTCGTGTTCTGCGCCACCAACCTGACCTTTGGCGTGAACTGGGAATTTTCCCGGCGGCGCTGTGGCGATTTCCAGACCGGCTACCTGCGCCGGCATGGCCGGATCAGCCTGGCGACGGCGGTTGCGGCATCGGCCTGCTTCCCGCCACTGTTTGGCCCCTTGCGCCTACCGTTCAAGGCTGAGGATTTCAGTGGTGGCGCGCATCGCAGCACTTACGGCGACCACTTGCGTGACCGCGTGGAGCTGAGCGATGGCGGCGTCTACGACAACCTGGGCACCGAGCCAGTCATCAAGTCCTGTCGCGAGATGCTTGTTTCCGATGCGGGAGCGCCATTCGCCTTCGTCGCCGGCGAGCATGTCTTCCGCCGGCTGCTGCGCTATGCCAGCGTGGTCGGGAACCAAGCGGCGGCCCTGCGCAAGCGCCTGTTTTTCGCCGGGCTTCGGTCCGGGGATTTCGAAGGTGCGTATTGGAACCTCGGCGACCGTTCCGATGCCGGGGCGGAAGGCTATAGCCTGGGCTTATGCGCTGACGTCATCAGCCAGGTCCGGACCGACCTGGACAAATTTACTGCGGCCGAATTCGAGGTGCTTGTGAACCACGGCTATTTTTCCTGCGTGGATGGCATGGAATCGGGCCCATCGGGCTCGCCTGCGTTGGAGTGGCCCTATCCGGATCGGTCCGGGGAAGACGCGGTGCGGATCGCACTCCGGCAAAGCCATCGACGCTTCTTCCATGCACGTTGGTGGCAGAATTGACCCCCTGGGGCTGAGGGATCGCTTTATGTCGCTGTTGCGGATGGTGGGTCGAAGACTGGCGCGGTTCCTGTCCCGGCCGCGGGAAGGGCAGGCGCACCTGCCGACCAGCCCACGCGAGCAAGTGGCGGCAGCCTTGCGCAAGGGCGATGTATTGCTGGTCGAGGGCAATAGCCGGTTTTCCAGCGCCATCAAGTTCCTTACCCAATCCACGTGGTCGCATGCGGCCCTGTATATCGGCGATCATCTGGGCCCACCCACTGATGGCCGCGAGGCGAAGGTGCTGTGCGACGTGGATGTAAACGAAGGCGTTCGCGTTGTGCCCCTGGGCGTGTTTTCAAACATGCACACACGCATCTGCAGGCCGGTGGGGCTGAGCGAAGCCGAGATCGAAGCCGTGGTCACCTACATGGTGTCGCGAGTGGGTTACAGCTACGACTTGAAGAATGTCTTCGACCTGGCGCGCTACCTGATCCGCACGCCGCCGGTGCCCGACAGCATGAAGCGGCGCATGATCGCGCTGGGTAGCGGCGAGCCGACCCGCGCCATCTGTTCGAGCTTGCTGGCGCAAGCCTTCGGCTCGATAAGCTATCCGATCCTGCCGGAAGTGGAATTGCATGAGCCGCAATCGCCCGGCGCACAACAGGCGCGCGCGGAAACCCTGCACATCAGGCACTACAGCCTGTACATGCCGCGCGATTTCGACACGTCGCCGTTCTTCCGTATCATCAAGCCCCGCATCGAGGCTGGATTCGATTTCCATCGCCTGGTCTGGGGCGACGGTGACTCCATCGTCTGGACGCCGGAGGCGTAATGGCAATACGGGTCAAGCCGGACATCTTCAACGCGACCGACGGCCACGAGCTGGCCGGCTATCGCTTCGATCCGGAAGGCGCCGCACGCGCCGTGGTGGTGATCGCGTCGGCGATGGCCATTTCGCAATCGTTCTACTCTGCCTTCGCGCGATGGCTGGCGGGGCAGGGTTATGCCGTACGCACCTTCGATTACCGCGGCACGGGCGAGTCGCTGCGTGGCCCGCGCCGTGGCGCGCCAGGCAACCTGGACGACTGGTGTGCCAAGGACTACGACGCGGTGCTGCAGCAGGGCCGTCGCGAGAATCCGAACCTGCCGCTATTCGCCATCGGCCACAGCTTTGGCGGGCAGTGCGCGCCCCTGCTTCCATCACGCGAGCTGTTGTCGGGCCTGGTGAACATTGCGGTCGGCAGCGGTTCCATGCGCCACAACACGCCGGTTATCCGGAAAACAGCACCATTGTTGTGGTACTTCCTGGTGCCGGTCCTGTGTCCCTTGTTCGGCTATTTCCCCGGGGCCGCCTTGGGCATGATTGGTGACGTGCCTACCGGCGCCATGCGGCAGTGGCGACAGTGGTGCCTGTCACCGGATTACCTGCTGGATGCCGAACCCGATGCGCGACCCGCTTATGGAAGTGCGACGTTTCCCGTGCTGGCACTTACCTTCACCGATGATGAACTGCTGCTTGATACAGGTTCTTTGATGGTTCACGCGGCCTACCGCGACAATGAGGTGGACTACCGACGGCTCCGCCCGGGTGATCACGGCCTGCCTCGCATCGGCCATTCCGGGTTCTTTCGGCCATCGGCCGAGGCTGCGTTGTGGCCGTTGGTCGCTGAATGGCTGGATACCCGATCGTGGTCGCCGGGCGTGGGCGCCAGGTCACTGATGTAACCTTTCACCCCCGCTGCACGAATCTTGGTGCACTGTCCCTAAAAACAAAGGAAAAGAAACATGAGCTACCGCAATCCGTCATTGATCTCCGCCATGGCCCTCGCGGCCGCACTCGGCTCGGCCATGTCTGCTTCTGCCAGCGCGCACCTGGAACAGGGTGCCAAGGGCATGGACAAGTGCTACGGCGTATCACTCGCCGGCAAGAATGACTGCGCCGCTGGCCCCGGTACCAGCTGCGCCGGCACCTCCAAGGTGGATTACCAGGCCAGTGCCTGGCGGCTGGTTCCGTCCGGCACTTGCGTCACCACCAAGTCGCCCACCTCGTCCACTGGTTTTGGCCAGTTGAAGGAATTCAAGGCAGTGCTGCCGGCTGCCAAGAAAGCTTGACCCGATAGCCGGGACGCGGATCGAACGAATGCTTGTCCAAGCTGACGTCGTCCGCGCGCCGGCCATGTCACCGCCGGCAGGAAAATCGTTGCCGGCGGGAGCGGGCATAGCACCCAAGCCGCAGCATTACGCGGCACTGCTCGCTGATCCGCATCCGCCAGCATTCATCGAAGTGCATGCAGAGAATTTTCTCGGCGCCGGTGGCGAGCCGCATGCGAGCCTGCGCGCGCTGCGCGAGCGTTTTCCCTTGTCCCTGCATGGCGTGGGCTTGTCCATTGGTTGCGAGGGTCCGCTTGATGCCCGCCACGTCGAACGTATCGCTGGCTTGCTGGAGCGCTATCAGCCGGAATCATTTTCCGAGCACCTGGCATGGTCAAGCCACGGCCTGAACAACTTCAACGACCTTCTGCCGCTCGTCTACGATGAGGCCTCGCTGGATCGGGTCTGCCAGCATGTCGACCAGTTGCAGTCGCGTTTCAGTCGGACGATCCTGCTGGAGAATCCTGCTACCTACGTGGAGTTCAGTACCAGCTCGATCACCGAAGGAGAGTTCCTGGACGCAGTGGTGAGGCGCACCGGTTGCGGCCTGCTGCTCGACGTCAACAACGCGTATGTCAGCAGCATCAACCACGGCCGCGATCCGGTTGCCTACCTCGCGTCGTTGCCCTTGCATGCCGCCAGGCAGGTACATCTGTCCGGACATGCCGTGGACAGCGATGCGCAGGGTTCGCCCTTGCTGATCGACAGCCACGGCAGCGCAGTAGCCGATGCCGTCTGGGACCTTTACGCCCTGGCCCTCGAATCAACCGGACCCCTGCCCACGCTGATCGAATGGGACAATGACGTGCCCGAGTACGCCGTCTTGCGCGACCAGGCGCGGCAGGCGCAGGTGTTGCTGGATGCCCGACAGCGGAACGCCGCGTGACCGCCGCAGCATCACAGCAGGACTTTGCCCGGGCCCTGCTCAATGCCAGGCTCGCGCCGCCAGCCGGCTTGCGCGCATGGAACGGATCCGACCCCGCGCCGCGCTTCGATGTGTACCGCAACAACGTGATGGTGTCGCTGGCCCAGGCACTGGCCAGCGGATTTCCGGTCACCTGCGAGTTGGTCGGCGATCAGTTCTTCCATGCCATGGCTCGCGAATACGTATCGCTTGAGCCACCGACATCGCCGGTGCTGGCCGAGTACGGCGACAGCTTTGCGGACTTCATCGCGCGCTTTTCGCCCGCCGACAGCCTGCCGTACCTGGCGGATGTCGCGCGGCTGGAACGAATGCGCGTGCAGGCGCATCACGCCCAGGATGCCCCGGTGCTGGCCGCCGAGGCGTTGCAGGCCTTTATGGCCGATCCCGAGAGCCTGTCCAGCTTGCGATTATCCCTTCATCCCGCCTGCCAAGTGTTGCGCTCGCGATTCGCAGTCTTCTCACTCTGGGCAGCCCACCAGCACGAAGAAGCGTCCGAGCGTCGCGTGGCGCTGGAGATGCTGGACACGGGGCGGGCGCAGGACGTGATCGTGCTTCGCCCCCTCCTCGAGGTAAGCGTACTGTCCTTGCCGCCCGGCGCAGCAGACTTCCTGTCAGCCCTGGCGCGCGGTCATTCGTTGGGCGAGGCAGCGATGTTGGCATCCAGCATTGCGGGGTTCACTCTCGAAACAAGCCTTGGCGTATTGATAACGCCGGGTGTGGCAATCGGCTAGCCAGCGCGGCCTGCCGCCCGCCGACGACCTGACATAGTGTGACGCAGTAGCATTAGTACAACTACCCATGCGTCACCCGGGCGTCCCGGTGGCACAATCGGAAGTACCTGCACGGAACTGCCGATGGCCGCCTTGAACGAAGAACAAGCCCGCGCCTACATGCACAAGTTGCTTGCCGCAATGAGCCAGGCGGGCGGCTCGGACTTGTTCATTGCGCACGACTTCCCGCCCAGCATCAAGCTCAATGGCGGCATGAAGCCACTGATCGCGCAGAAGCTCAACGGCGAGATCACCCGCGAGCTGGCCAACGCGATGATGAACGAAAGTCAACGCCAGGAATTCGCGCGCGACTTCGAATGCAACTTCGCCATCGCGGTGCAGGGCCTGTCCCGTTTTCGCGTCAACGTCTTCATGCAGCAGCAGCATGTAGGCATGGTATTGCGAACCATTGCCGCCGAAATCCCGAACTTCGAAAAACTACTGCTTCCGGAAATACTGAAGGAAGTCGTGATGAACAAACGCGGCCTGGTGTTGGTGGTCGGTGGCACCGGTTCGGGCAAGTCCACCTCACTGGCTGCCATGATCGACCACCGCAACCGCACCTCGGCCGGGCACATCATCACCATCGAGGACCCGGTCGAGTACGCGCATCAATCCAAGCTATCGCTGATAACGCACCGTGAAGTTGGCGTGGATACGCACTCATGGCACCACGCGTTGAAGAATACCCTGCGCCAGGCGCCGGACGTGATCCTGATTGGCGAGATCCGCGATGCCGAAACGATGGAAAATGCCATCGCTTTCGCCGAAACCGGCCATCTGTGCCTGAGCACGCTGCACGCCAATAGCGCCAGCCAGACCATCGAGCGCATCATCAACTTCTTCCCGGAAGAGCGCCGCCAGCAGTTGCTGATGGACCTGTCGGCCAACCTGCGCGCGATCGTGTCGCAGCGACTGGTACGCACCGAGGACGGCAAGGGCAGGGCGGCGGCCATCGAGGTGCTGATCAACACGCCGACCATCGCCGAGCGGATCTTCAAGGGCGATTTCAACGAGTTGAAGGGCATCATGAACAAGTCGCGCGAGTTGGGCATGCGCACCTTCGACTGGGCGCTGTTCGAGCTCTACAACGAGGGCATAATTTCCTACGAGGAGGCGATTCGCAATGCCGATTCAGCCAACGAGCTTCGACTCAACATCAAGCTCAAGAGTTCGCGGGGCGAGCCGCCGATGGCGGCCGGCGAGGCCATGACCATGGAGGAACAACCCTCTGATGAGGAATTGCGCGAGCTTCGCCGCGAGGAACTGCTGCGCCAGGAAGAACGCCGGTGCCAACTCGAGGCTGAGCAGTTGGCGAGGATGCGCGAAAAGCGCAACGTGCAAGAGGTAGACGCTGCGCGGGTCACGCCCTTGTCGAGCCGGGCGGTGGAAAGATAAACCAGTGACGCAAGTCAGCTCCAACGGCATTCGCATCGAGGTGGATGTGCTCGGCCGTCCAGGCGATCCGGTGGTCATGTTGATCATGGGGCTCGGCATGCAGCTGCACGTGTGGCCGGAAGCTTTCTGCCGCAGCCTGGTAGAGGCTGGCTACCAGGTGGTCCGCTTCGACAATCGCGACGTCGGACTTTCGGAAAAAATAGACTCGGCCACGCGGGTCAACCTGCCACTGGCGACGATGCGCTACTTCCTGCGCCTGCCGGTGGCAGCGCCGTATCGCATCGACTCGATGGCAGCAGACGCGGTAGGCGTGCTGGATGCCCTGGGCATTGAATCGGCGCATATCGTCGGCGCATCGCTGGGTGGCATGGTCGCGCAGGCCGTGGCTGCGCAATATCCGAAGCGTTGCCTCAGCCTGGTTTCGATGATGTCGTCGAGCGGCGACCGTCGCTTGCCACCCGCGCAGTTGAAGGTCATTCGCCTGTTATTGCAGCGGCCGCGTTCCGGTAGCGAAATCGATGACCTGGTCGAGCACTTCTCGCGGCTGATGAAAGTGATCGGTAGCCCCGGCTTTCCGACGCCGGATTCGGAACTGCGCGCGAAGATGCGGGCTGGCGTCGAGCGTTGCTATCACCCCGAAGGCACGGCGCGCCAGCTGCTGGCGGTGATTGCATCAGGCGACCGGTCATCGCAGCTGCGTGGCATTGGCAAGCCGACCCTGGTGCTGCATGGCGATTCCGATCCGTTGATCCCGCTGCCGCATGGCGTGGATTGCGCACGCAAGATCCCGGGCGCCGAACTCAAGGTGATTCCCGGAATGGGTCATGACCTTGCGCCGGGGCTGGTGCCGATACTGTCGGACGCGGTGCTTGGACACCTGGCAGCAGTACGGGCAAGGATCGCGGCTCGCCCCTGACCTCGAACTACTTTGCCGCTTCCACCGCTTCGGTTTTTCCGGGCGGACCGGGCCGGCAGGAAATGTCCTTGCCCGGGCCTGTTTCGAACACTGCCAGCAGTGCGGCGGGCGGGGCGAAGCTGCCCAGCGCGACCGCCGCAATGCTGCGCAGTGTTACCCGCTTGTAGTCAGGCCGGAACTCAGGGTCCTTGAAGCTGCCACTGACCAGGAGCGGTGCGCGCAGCGAGAGAAAGCTGCGATCCTTGGGCTGCGGCTTGAGCCGCAAGTCGAGCTTTTCATCGCGAAGACTGACGCTGCCTTCGCCGTAGATCACCGTATCGCTGGTGTCGAACGCGAGGCGTCGGGTATCCATCACACCCTGCTTCACTTCGAAGTCGGCAAAGGCGCAGCGGATGGGAACCACCCGGTCGCCGGTAATCAGGAACTTGAGTGCTTCGGCGATATCGATGCCGGCGAATTCGAGCAACAGGTTGCTGATGCGGCCGTTACCCATGATCAGGCCGACGTCACCATCCGACGTCGCGAGCATTCTCGCGACGGAATTGCCGTTGCCGGCCAGGTTCACGCTGCCGGCGATGCGGCCGGTGCTGTCCTCGGTCAGTTTGGCACCCGGGAAAAGTTTTGGAAGTTGCAATCCGCGAGCCTGGATTCGCGCACTGCTGGCAATGACCTCGCTACGCGCATCAAGCCTGATCACGCTGCTGATTTCACCACCGGCCACCTTGAACTCGAGCGGGTCGAGCCTGAGCACGCCATTGTCCA
>JBBRXD010000019.1:0-17115 GCA_038248775.1 Lysobacterales bacterium
CATCCCGCCGCCACCACCGCCACCGCCGCCCATCGGCTCATCCTTCTTCGGCGCCTCAGCCACCATTGCTTCGGTGGTGATCATCAGGCCGGCGATGGAGGCCGCGTTCTGCAGCGCGGTACGGGTGACCTTGGTCGGGTCCAGGATGCCCATCGCGATCATGTCGCCGTATTCGCCAGTCGCGGCGTTGTAGCCGTAGCTGCCGGTGCCCTGCTTGACGTTGTTCAACACCACCGACGGCTCTTCGCCGCAGTTGGTGACGATCTCGCGCAGCGGGGACTCCATCGCGCGCAACGCAATGGTGATGCCGTGGTTCTGGTCTTCATTGGCGCCTTTCAGGCCGCTGATCGCCGACAACGCACGGATCAGCGCAACGCCGCCGCCCGGGACCACGCCTTCTTCAACGGCTGCGCGGGTTGCGTGCAGGGCGTCTTCAACGCGGGCTTTCTTCTCTTTCATCTCGATCTCGGTCGAAGCACCGACCTTGATCACGGCAACGCCGCCAGCCAACTTGGCAACGCGTTCCTGCAGCTTCTCTTTGTCGTAGTCCGAAGAGGTTTCTTCAATCTGCGCCTTGATCTGCTTGATGCGGGCCTGGATGCCTTCGGCAACGCCGGCGCCGTCAATGATGGTGCTGTTCTCTTTCGACACCTGGATCTTGCGGGCGCGGCCGAGGTCCTTGATGGTTGCCTTGTCCAGGGCCAGGCCGACTTCTTCCGAAATCACCGTGCCGCCGGTCAGGATCGCCATGTCTTCCAGCATCGCCTTGCGACGGTCGCCGAAGCCCGGTGCCTTGACGGCGCAGACCTTGACGATACCGCGGATGGTGTTGACCACGAGGGTAGCGAGGGCTTCGCCTTCGACTTCTTCAGCAACGATCAGCAGCGGCTTGCCAGCTTTCGCGACAGCTTCCAGAACGGGCAGCAATTCGCGGACGTTGGAGATCTTCTTGTCGTGCAGCAGGATGAACGGGTCTTCCAGCTCAGCCGACATCGACTGCTGGTTGTTGATGAAGTACGGCGACAGGTAGCCGCGATCAAACTGCATGCCCTCGACGACGTCGAGTTCGTTGTCGAGCCCTGAGCCTTCTTCAACGGTGATCACGCCTTCCTTGCCAACCTTGTCCATCGCCTTGGCGATCAGCTCGCCGATGTTCTCGTCGGAGTTGGCCGAGATCGAACCGACCTGGGCAATTTCCTTCGAGGTGGCGCAGGGCTTGGAGATGTTCTTGAGTTCGGCGACAGCGGCAATCACTGCCTTGTCCATGCCGCGCTTCAGGTCCATCGGGTTCATGCCGGCGGCCACGGCCTTCATGCCTTCGCGGATGATGGCCTGGGCCAGCACGGTCGCGGTGGTGGTGCCGTCGCCGGCGATGTCGGAGGTCTTGGACGCAACTTCCTTCAGCATCTGCGCGCCCATGTTCTCGAACTTGTCAGCGAGTTCGATTTCCTTGGCGACGGAGACGCCATCCTTGGTGATGGTCGGGGCGCCGTAGCTCTTGTCGAGCACGACATTGCGGCCCTTCGGCCCCAGGGTGGCCTTGACGGCATTGGCGAGGATGTTGACGCCTTTCACCATGCGCGAACGCGCATCTTCGCCGAAGCGGATTTCTTTGGAAGCCATTTCGAATACCTCAGTAATTGATTTTGACGGGAAAGCAGGATTGCTATTGACTCAGCCACTCTTGCGACCAAACCGTTAACTCATTGCGAGTTCACGTGGCCGGCAATCGCGAATCGAAATGCAATCAGCCCAGAATCGCGAAAATATCGTCTTCCTTGACCACCAGGATGTCCTGGCCATCAAGCTTGACTTCGGTACCGGCGTACTTGCCGAACAGCACCTTGTCGCCGACCTTCACCAGCGGCGCGCGCACCGAACCGTTGTCCAGCGCCTTGCCGGCGCCGACGGCGATGACTTCGCCCTTGATTGGCTTCTCGGTGGCCGAATCCGGAATGACGATACCGCCAGCGGACATCTTTTCTTCTTCCATACGCTTGATGACCACGCGGTCGTGGAGCGGCTTGATGTTCATGTGATTCCTCATTGATGGATGCTGCAGATGAAAATGTTCAGGACGGTCGTGCGGGGCTGGACGCCCGGGTCGCTCGAAGCGGCTGTTAGCACTCACCGTGGGTGAGTGCCAGATTTTAGCGCGTATCAAGCCCCCGGCGTACAGGCATGGCAGGTGTCGCGGGTGGCCCAGTGCCGGCGGCGCGCCTTGCGACCCTACCTGAGTGGGGCCGCAGGCCCCGATTGCAAGGGCGGACCTATCGACCGGGGCCCGCCGGCTACCGGGAGCGCGGCTGGGGCCTTCACCTGCAGAAAGCTGAACTTCCCGCGATAATGCGCGTCGAAAGGGTCCGGACCGAAGCTCATCCCGAGCACGGCCCGCTGCACCCGCAGGAAGACGATGAAGCAAGCAAGCATGATGGTCGCGGCGCTGTGGGTGGCAGTGATGGCCATAGTCGCCCCCGGCCCCGCCTGGGCCGCCAGCGAGGAAGACCTGCTGCCGGTGGACCAGGCCTATGTGCTGACGGCCAAGGCAGTCTCGCGCGAACGCATCGAGTTCAGCTGGACCATTGCCCCGGGCTACTACCTGTACCGGCATCGGTTCGGCGTATCGGCCGTGGATTCGGCCTTCAAGACCAACCCGCTGCAAATCCCCGACGGCAAGAAACACACGGACGAATTCTTCGGCAAGGTCGAGACGTATCGCAACCGGGTGACCGTCGTGCAGACCGGGGCCGCGGCCAGCGGCGTCGGCTCGGTCAGCTTCAAGGTCAAGTACCAGGGCTGCGCCGACATCGGCGTGTGCTACCCCCCGCAAACCCGCACCCTGACGGTTGCGTTGCCCCCTGTGGGAGCGGCCCCTGTGGGAGCGGCCTTGGCCGCGATTGACTCTCGCAAAAGCGTCGCGGCCAAGGCCGCTCCCACAGGGGCCGCTCCCACAGGGGCCGCTCCCACACAGGCCGCTCCCACAGATTCACTGTTTGCTTCCCCAGCGGCAGATCCGCTGGTGGGAATGGGAGGCGAAGCTCTGCCCGAGGAACAGGCATTCCGCTACGAAGTCATCGCCAACTCGCCGTCCGAATTGCTGGTTCGAATCACCCCGGCCAAGGGCTATTACCTTTATCGCGACAAGACCTCGTTCAAGCTGCTCGATGCACAGGGCGTGGACCTGGGCGAGCCGCGCTGGCCGGCCGGGCAAGCGCACCGCGACGAACACTTCGGCGATGTGATCGTCTACTTTGACGTCGCCGAAATTCCCCTGCCGCTGATCCGCAGCAACGAAGCGGCGCAGACACTGACCTTGCAGGCCAACTTCCAGGGCTGCCAGACGGACGGCATCTGCTACCGGCCGATGACGCGGCAACTAACCGTGGACCTGCCCGCAGGCGCCGGAGCGGCCCCTGTGGGAGCGGCCTTGGCCGCGACAGACACTCGCGAAAGCATCGCGGCCAAGGCCGCTCCCACAAAGGCCGCTCCCACAGGGGCCGCTGTCACGGGCTTGCTGGGGTCTTTGCTGTTTGCGCTGATTGGCGGCCTGATCCTCAATCTGATGCCTTGCGTGTTGCCGGTGCTCTCGTTCAAGGCGCTGGGCCTGGCGCAGGCCAGTCGAAGCCATTCCCACGCCCGTGCGCATGCGCTCTGGTACACCGCCGGCGTACTCGCCAGCTTTGCCGTGATCGGCGCGTTGGTATTGGCCTTGCGAAGCGCAGGCCAGGCCCTGGGCTGGGGCTTCCAGCTGCAGCAGCCCGAAGTCGTCGCCGGCCTGACCTTGCTGATGTTCGCGATCGGCTTGAGTCTGTCGGGCGTCTTCCAGTTCGGCGCCACGATGGCCGGCGTCGGTCAATCGTTGACCGAAAAATCCGGCGCCAGCGGTGATTTTTTCACCGGCGTGCTGGCTGTCGTCGTCGCCAGCCCGTGCACCGCGCCATTCATGGCCGGCGCACTTGGCTATGCGTTCACCGCGCCGGTGTTGCCGGCGATGCTGGTATTCCTCGCCCTGGGCCTTGGCCTGGCGCTGCCTTTCCTGTTGATCGGTTTCGTGCCCGCGCTGGCGTCACGCCTGCCGCGCCCTGGTGCGTGGATGGAAACGCTCAAGCATTGGCTGGCCTTCCCGATGTACCTGACGGCGGTCTGGCTGTTGTGGGTGTTCGGCAACCATCGCGGCATGTACGCGGTAGCCGTGTTGCTGATCGCTGCGGTGCTGCTGGCCCTGGGCTTGTGGTGGCTGGAAAAGCAGCGCTACGAAGAAAGGCCGGCGCAAAAAATACTGGCCTGGATCCTGATCGCGGTGGCCGTGGCCGCGTCGGTCTCAGCGGTTCGGCTGCCGGCGCAGGCCACCGCGCAGCAGGTGGAACAAGGCACCGTTGCCTATTCGGCCAAGGCACTGGCAGAGGCGCGCGCCGAGGGCCGGGCCGTGTTCGTGGACATGACCGCGGACTGGTGCATCACCTGCAAGGTCAATGAAAAAGCGGTACTGCATACCGACGCATTCCGCGCCCTGCTCGAGCGCACCGATACCGTGTATATGGTTGGCGACTGGACCGACCAGGACGAGGAAATCAGCGCCTTCCTGGATGAATTCCGAGCGCCGGGCGTGCCCCTGTACGTGGTCTATCCGGCGGGCGGCGGACCGGGCAGGAAGCTGCCGCAATTGCTCAGCAAGTCGATGATGGAACAGGCGCTGGAACCGGCGGCGACCCGCTGACATGCGCTGGAAGCCGGCGCTGCTGATCGGCATGGCAGCACTGCTGGCGGCCCTGCTCGGCCTGGGCACGAGCGTTGCCGTTTACGGACCGGCACCTTTGTTGTCCTCGCCCCTGGGTGGGCTGGTGGCCAACTTCATTCCCGGCGGTAACCGAACCGGCTCGCTTTCCGTAGGAGATCACGTGGCCCCGTGGCGCCTGCCGGACCTTCAGGGCAAGCAACTTATGGTCGCCACGCCGGGCCAGGCCACGCTGGTCAACTACTGGGCCAGCTGGTGCGCGCCCTGCCGGGAAGAACTTCCGCTGCTGGCCGACCTGTCGCGGCAGGCAGGCAGCAAGACCCGGGTCGTCGCCATCGCGCTGGATACGTTGCCGGACGCCCAGGCTTTCCTGGCGGCGCACCCGCTCGCCATGGATGTCCGGATAGAAACTCCCGGCGGCACCGACAGTTCGGTAGTGTTGGGCAACCGGCATGGCGTACTGCCGTTCAGCGCCTTGATCGGAGCCGACGGCCGCCTGCTGGCCCGCAAGGTTGGCGCTTTCAAGTCCGCCGCCGAGCTCGAACAATGGATCGCGCAGGCGGATCCAACGCCCTAGCGCCTGAATACCAGTCAAACAGTCGGCATCTTCAGCGAAAACGCCCGGATCGTCTGGACAAGTCTTCGGCATCCAAGGCACACTCCCATTCCGCTCTGGAGGGACCGGTGGCCAAAATACTCGTCCTGCATGGACCCAATCTCAATCTGCTCGGCGTGCGCGAGCCCGATGTCTATGGGCGCATCACCTTGGCGGAAATCGACGCCCGGCTGATCGAGCGTGCCGAAGACTGCGGCCATGCCGTGGAATCCTTCCAGTCCAATGCCGAGCATGAACTGGTCAACCGGGTCCAGGCCGCCATGTCCGACGGCACCGACATCGTGCTGATCAATCCGGCCGCATTCACCCATACCTCGGTTGCGCTGCGCGATGCGCTCGCGGCGAGCCGGCTTCCCTTCATCGAGATCCACCTGTCCAACCCGCACGCCCGCGAACCGTTCAGGCATCGCTCGTACTTCAGCGACCTGGCCAAGGCGGTTATCAGCGGTTGCGGCGCCGACAGCTACCGTTACGCCCTTGAACACGCGATCCGCAAGCTCGCCAGCCTTCCGCCTTCCGCGGGTGGCATCGGCGCCGACGCAGACGACGAATAGCCACCCACCTACTTCATTACAAGACAGACGAGGCCTGCATGGACCTTCGCAAGATCAAAGCGCTCATCGACCTGCTCGACAAGTCCAACCTGGCCGAACTGGAAATCAGGGAAGGCGAAGAATCCGTGCGCCTGGCCCGGCATTCCCAGCACGCACCCATGATGGTCAGCCACGCGCCGCCTGCGCCGCCGGCTGCCGCTGCCGAGCACGACCGCCGCGCCGCGGCGCAGCCGATGCCGGCCGTGTCGGCCACCGCCAGCGAAGCCCAGGTCGGCAAGAACGGCAAGGACGTGCCCGACGGGCACATGGTTCGCTCGCCGATGGTCGGCACCTATTACTGCTCGCCCAATCCCGACTCGCCGCCATTCGTGAAGATCGGCCAGACCGTCAAGGCGGGCGAGACGCTGGGCATCATCGAGGCGATGAAGATGTTCAATCCGATCGAGGCCGATGTGTCTGGCACCGTGCGCGCCATCCTGGTCACCACCGGCCAGCCGATCGAGTTCGACGAACCGATGTTCGTCATCTCCTGATGGCCGAGGGCAAGGGACCGACCATGCTGAAAAAAGTCGTCATCGCCAACCGCGGCGAGATCGCCCTGCGAATCCTGCGCGCCTGCCATGCGCTCGGCATCAAGACGGTGGCCGTGCATTCCACCGTGGATCGCAATCTCAAGCACGTGGCGATGGCCGATGAATCGGTTTGCATCGGCCCGGCGCCGTCGAGCGAGAGCTATCTCAACATCCCGGCGATCATCGCTGCGGCCGAAGTGACCGATGCCTCGGCGATCCATCCCGGTTATGGCTTTCTGTCGGAAAACGCCGACTTCGCCGAACGCGTGGAGTCCTCCGGTTTCATCTTCATCGGTCCCACTGCGAATGTCATCCGCATGATGGGCGACAAGGTCGAGGCGATCCGCGCCATGAAGCAAGCCGGCGTACCCTGCGTGCCGGGTTCCGACGGTCCGGTCGGCGACGACCCCGATGCCGCGCTGCGCATGGCCCGCGAAATCGGCTACCCGATTATCGTGAAAGCAGCCGGCGGTGGTGGCGGCCGCGGTATGCGCGTGGTGCGCGAAGAGGCGGCCTTGCTGTCCTCGATCGACACCACCCGCGCCGAAGCCAAGGCTGCTTTCAGCAACGACATGGTCTACATGGAGAAATTCCTCGAGAACCCGCGTCATATTGAAATCCAGGTACTCTCGGACGGCCAGGGCAATGCCATCCACCTGGGCGAGCGCGATTGTTCGATGCAGCGCCGCCACCAGAAAGTGGTGGAAGAAGCGCCGGCGCCGGGCATCACCGACGAACAACGCGATCGCATCGGCAAGATCTGCACCGACGCCTGCGTGCGCATCGAATACCGCGGCGCGGGCACGTTCGAGTTCCTGTACCAGGACGGCCACTTCTACTTCATCGAGATGAATACCCGGGTGCAGGTCGAACACCCTGTCACCGAAATGGTGACTGGCGTGGACCTGGTGCGCGAGCAGCTGATGATCGCCTCGGGTGAAAAACTCAAACTGCGCCAGGAAGACATCGTCATTCGCGGCCATGCCATCGAATGCCGCATCAATGCCGAGGATCCGGAAACCTTCCTGCCCAGCCCGGGCCTGATCAAGCATTTCCATGCGCCCGGCGGCCCTGGCGTCCGTGTGGATTCGCACATCTACGAAGGCTACAAGGTGCCGCCCAATTACGATTCGATGATCGGCAAGCTGATCGTGCACGGCAACACGCGCGCGCAGGCGATCTCGCGGATGAAGGTGGCGCTGTCGGAGATGATCGTCGACGGCATCAAGACCAACGTACCGCTGCAGCAGCGCATCATGGCCGACATCGGTTTCCAGCAAGGTGGGGCGAACATTCATTACCTGGAAAAACGGCTGGCCGAGCGCAAGGAAAAGGTGATTGGGCTGGGTTGAGTCACGGGCATCGCGGCCGAGGCCGCTCCTACAGTTGCAGCCATAGGGAGTTCAAGGATGGACAGGCCCAAGCATTTCTCGATGATCCGCGACTTCCACCTCGCGGACTGGTTCACGCTGGCGAATGCCTTCTGCGGAATGGGCGCGGTGTTGTCGGCCATGGCCTACCTGACGGGCGCGCATCCGGATGGGCTGTGGTGGACGGCGGCATTGATCCCGGCGGCCTTCATCTTCGACGTGCTGGATGGCCGCATCGCCCGTTGGCGCAAGCAGCAATCGGTGCTGGGCCGCGAGCTCGATTCACTGGCGGACGTCATCAGCTTCGGCGCGGCGCCAGCAGCCATGGCCTTTGCGGCAGGGCTCAACGGATTCTGGGATTGCGTGGTGCTTGCCTATTTCGTTGCCTGCGGCGTCAGTCGCCTGGCGCGCTACAACGTCACCGCCGAGGCACTGGCCGGCGACGAGTCGGGCAAGGTCAAGTATTTCGAGGGCACGCCCATCCCCAGCAGCGTGTTGCTGGTCGGCCTGCTCGCTTTTGCCGTCTGGCAGGGCCGCATCGGCGCCGACGTCTATGGCGGCGTTTTGATGCTCGGGAACTGGCAACTTCATCCGCTGGTTGGCTTGTTCGCACTGTCGGGTTCGCTGATGATCAGCCAGACCCTGCGAATCCCCAAGCTGTGACCCATGCCCTGGCTTGAACTTTCCCTGCGCTGTCGCGCCGCAGACGAGTCGCGCCTTGAAACTGCGCTCGAGGAGCTCGGCGCGCTGTCAGTGTCGTTGCTCGATGCCGCGGACGCCGAAAATGAAAAAGCGATTCTCGAACCCGGCGTTGGCGAGCTTCCCCTTTGGCCGGAACTGACCATGCTCGCGCTGTTCGAGGCCGATACCAAACCAGACCTGTTGCTGCACGCCATCGAAGCCTGGGATGAACGAATTGACCTTGCCAGCGCCGAGTTTCGCGTCGTCGAGGATCAGGATTGGGAACGCGCCTGGATGGACCAGTACCAGCCGATGAAATTCGGCGAACGTACCTGGATCATTCCCTGGAACATGGAAGCGCCACCGGAAGCAAACGATGCGGTCATCGTGCGCCTCGACCCGGGCCTGGCATTCGGGTCCGGCACCCATCCCACTACGGCCCTGTGCCTGCAGTGGCTTGATGGACTCGAACTGGTTGGCAAGACGGTGCTCGACTTCGGTTGCGGCTCCGGCATCCTGGCGCTGGCCGCACTGAAGCTCGGCGCCTTGAGCGCGGTGGGCGTGGACAACGATCCGCAGGCCTTGCTGGCCACGGTGGACAATGCGATGCGCAACGGGGTGGGTGATCGACTCGCCGTTTACCTGCCCGCTGATGAACCGCCAGCACGCTACCCGATCGTGGTTGCCAACATCCTGGCAGTTGCGCTGGACCAGTTGGCGGAAACATTGGCGGTGCGCGTGGCAGCCAATGGCGTGATCGCGCTTTCCGGCATCCTGCACGGCCAGGAAGAGGCCTTGCTCGCGCGTTATGCGCACTGGTTTGATGATTTGCAGGCAACCCGACTCGATGACTGGATGCGCATCACCGGTCGTCGTCGCGGCTGAGATTTTCCAATGTCCCGAGCCCCCGAATTCGCCACCGTAAAACCGCCACCGCCGCGCCAACCCTGGCGCTTGCTGGCCTGGGCCATTCCGCCCTTGCTGGTGCTGGGCCTGGCGCTGCAGGTGGTGCTGGCCGATCGCGCGCGGCTGGCGACGGATCCGCAATGGCGTCCGCGTATTGTTGCGTTATGCGGATGGCTTGGCTGCCGCGTGCCGGCCTGGCACGAGCCGCAGGCTTTCCATGTCACCGCGCGCGAGCTGCGCCCACATCCCAGCGCGCCCGGCACCTTGCTGGTAACTGCCACCTTCCGCAACGACGCCGCCTACGCGCAGGCCTGGCCCATGCTGCAACTGTCGCTGTCCAACCTCGACGGCGATGCGTTGGGTCGTCGACGTTTTACGCCGCGCGAATACCTGGGAAGTGAGCCGTCCAACCGATGGATCGGTTCCGGGCAATCGGCCAGCGTTACCCTGGAAGTACTCGACCCCGGCAAGCGTGCAGTCACTTTCGAATTCGACTTCCGCTGACCATTCTGGCGCTCGGCCCCCACTGACGGTAGACTGCTTCTCCGCCGGAATCCATGGCGGCCCGATGATGAATGGCACGGATGCCGGATGCGAGCAGCAAAGGGAAGCGTTGCCGGTAGTTGGAATAATTCCTGGAGCAGGTCCCCCTTGAACGCCTTGCACGCCCTCCGCGCCGAGCCCGCGCCCCCGTCGCATCCGCAACCCGCGTTGCGCGACTACGTCGCCAAGGCCGTGCGCCGTTATTTGCTGGACCTGGGTGAGTGCGATTCGCACGAGTTGTACGACATCGTCCTGCGCGAAATCGAAGTACCGATGCTGACCGAAGTCATGCGCCATTGCGACGGCAACCAGAGCCGCGCCGCTGCCACCCTGGGCTTGAACCGGGCCACGCTGCGCAAGAAACTCAAGGAATACGGCATCAGCTGAATGCCGCTGTCTTGAAGCTATAATTCACCCATCCACTGGGGTGATCCATGTCCTTAGACCGCCTGCCCGTCCGCCGGGCACTGCTTTCTGTTTCCGACAAGACCGGCCTGCTCGACCTGGCCCGCGAACTGTCCCGACTGCAGGTCCAATTGCTTTCCACCGGCGGTACCGCGCGCGCCCTGCGCGACGCAGGCATCCCGGTGCGCGACGTTTCCGAGGTCACCGGATTTCCTGAAATCATGGACGGCCGGGTCAAGACCCTGCATCCGGCCATCCATGGCGGCCTGCTCGGTCGCATCGGCATTGATGAAGCGGTAATGGCCGAACATGGCATCCAGCCGATCGACCTGCTGGTGGTCAACCTGTATCCGTTCGCGGCGACCGTGGCGAAACCGGACTGCAGTTACGACGACGCCATCGAGAACATTGATATTGGCGGCCCGGCCATGCTGCGCGCCGCCGCCAAGAACCATGCGCGCACAAGCGTGGTGGTGGATCCGGCGCAATACGATGCGCTGCTTGAAGCATTGCACGCCGGCGGCACGACGCTGGCGCAGCGGCGTGGCTTCGCGGCCAAAGCCTATGCACACACCAGCCGCTACGACGGCCAGGTGACGCAGTGGTTGTCGGCACGGGCCGAGAACCCGGATGCTCCGGAAACCTGGCCACACACCTTCAACCTGTCACTGGATCTGGCCTCGTCGCTGCGCTATGGCGAAAACCCGCACCAGCGTGGCGCGCTGTACGTGGAAAAAAATGCGCCGGACGGCATCGTCGCCACCGCGCGCTTCGTGCAGGGCAAGGAACTGAGCTACAACAACCTGGCCGATGCCGATGCCGCGCTGGAATGCGTCAAGGCCTTCGACGCGCCCGCGTGCGTCATCGTCAAGCATGCCAATCCCTGCGGCGTGGCCGAGGCCGACAACCTGCTGCAGGCCTACGACCGCGCCTATGCCGTTGATCCGACCTCGGCGTTCGGCGGCATCATCGCCTTCAATCGTCCGTTGGACGCCGCCACCGTGGCCGAAATCCTGAAGCGCCAATTCGTTGAAGTGGTGCTGGCACCGTCCATCGCCGACGATGCCCTGCCGCTGTTGGCGAAAAAGCCGAACCTGCGCGTGTTGGCCGTCGGCAGCTTGCAGGTCGCCGGCGGCATGGAGTTCAAGCGCATCGCCGGCGGCTTGCTGGTGCAGGATGCCGATACCGATTCACTCACCGCCGTCGATCTGAAGGTCGTGACGAAGCGGACGCCAACACCGTCTGAGATGGCCGACCTGATGTTTGCCTGGAAGGTGGCGATGTACGTGAAATCCAACGCCATCGTCTATGCGCGCGGCCTGCAGACCGTGGGCATTGGCGCGGGCCAGATGAGCCGCGTGGTGTCGGCCAGGATCGCTGGCATCAAGGCCGCTGAAGCCGGCCTGGTCGTGCCTGGCTCGGTGATGGCGAGCGACGCTTTCTTCCCGTTCCGCGATGGCATCGACGCGGCGGCCGAGGCCGGTATCGTTGCCGTGGTGCAGCCGGGCGGTTCGATGCGCGACAGCGAAGTCATTGCGGCCGCCGACGAAGCGGGCATGGCCATGGTATTTACTGGTCGTCGTCACTTCAGGCACTGATCGCATGAAACTCCTGGTCATCGGTTCTGGCGGTCGCGAACATGCCTTGGCCTGGAAGCTGGCGCAGTCGCCCCGGGTGAGTGAAGTACTGGTGGCGCCGGGTAATGCCGGCACGCTGCGCGAAGCCAAATGCCGCAACGTCGACATCCAGGCGACCGACCTGGAGGCATTGCTGCAATTGGTGCAAAGCGAAGGCGTGCACCTGACGGTGGTCGGCCCCGAAGGCCCGCTGGTACATGGCATCGTCGACAAATTCCGCGCCGCCGGACAACGCATCTTCGGCCCGACCGGGTTCGCCGCGCAATTGGAAGGCAGCAAGGCCTTCGCCAAGGATTTCCTGGCCCGGTACAAGATTCCCACCGGCTATTACCAGGTGTTCGACGACGTGGAGCTCGCGCTCGACCACGTGCGCGATGTCGGCGCGCCCGTCGTCATCAAGGCCGACGGGCTGGCTGCTGGCAAGGGCGTGATCGTGGCGACGACGCTGCAAGAGGCGGAGGACGCGGTCCAGGACATGCTGCAGGGCAATGTGTTCGGCGCGGCTGGTTCACGCGTGGTGATTGAACAGTTCCTCGACGGCGAGGAAGCGAGCTTCATTTCGATCGTGGATGGAACGTTCGCGCTGCCGATGGCGACCAGCCAGGACCACAAGCGCGTGCATGACGGCGATACCGGCCCCAATACCGGTGGCATGGGTGCCTATTCACCGGCGCCGGTGGTCACGCCTGAAGTGCATGCGCGCGTGATGCGCGAGATTGTCGAGCCGACCGTGCGCGGCATGATCGCCGACGGCCATCCCTTCACCGGCTTCCTGTACGCCGGCCTGATGATCGATGCCTCGGGCGCGCCCAGGGTGATCGAATTCAACGTGCGCTTCGGCGACCCGGAAACACAGCCGGTGATGATGCGCCTGCGCTCGGACCTGCTCGACTTGCTGGAAGCCGCGGTCGATGGCGAACTCGCCAGCGCGCAGGCCGATTGGGATCCGCGTCCCGCGCTGGGCGTGGTGATGGCGGCAACGCCGTATCCGGAATCGCCGCGCACCGGTGATGTCATCACCGGCCTGGACACGCCGCTGGCCGCGGACAGCAAGGTATTCCATGCCGGCACCCTCGCCCGCGATGGCCAGGTGCTGACGGCTGGCGGCCGCGTGTTGTGCGCCTGCGCGCTGGGCGCCACGGTGCAGGATGCGCAGGCCCTGGCCTACCGCGCTGCGAGCGCGATCCACTGGGATGGCGAATTCCATCGAACCGATATCGGCTGGCGGGCAATCGCACGGGAAACCCATGGCACCTAACCAGTTCGACTTGCTCGGGCAGCGCCGCTTCCTGCCTTTCTTCCTGACTGCCGCGCTGGGCGCGTTCAACGACAATGTATTCCGCAACGCGATGCTCGGCCTGGTCATTGTCATTGGCCTTAGCAACGAACAGGTGGCGCTGTACGCCAACCTCGCGCCAGCGCTGTTCATCCTGCCCTACTTCCTGTTTTCCGCGACGGCTGGGCAGATCGCCGAGAAGTACGAAAAATCCGCGCTGATCCGCGTCACCACGGCGATGGAAGTGGCGATCATGTCGGTGGCGGCGTTCGGGTTCTGGTTTGGGCAACCGGCGATATTGCTGGTGGTGTTGTTCCTGACCGGCCTGCAGTCGGCGCTGTTTGGTCCGGTGAAGTATTCGATCCTGCCGCAGGTGCTGCGCCCGGAAGAACTCACCGGCGGCAACGGACTGATCGAGATGGTCACGTCCATCTCGATCCTTCTTGGAATGATCGCTGGCATGTTGTTGCTGCAGGGCAATGAATTCGGCCCGCGCTACGCGGCCTTCGCCGTGGTCGCCCTGGCCATCACCGGACACCTGGTCAGCCGCGCGATTCCCCGCGCTGAAGCCGCGGCGCCCGACCTGAAGATCAGTTGGATTCCGATCAAGGAATCGCTGTCGGTGCTGCGCCTGGCCCGCAAGCAACGCGCGGTGCGTAACGCCGTGCTGGGTATTTCCTGGTTCTGGTTCGTTGGTACCGTGCTGACGGCGCAGCTGGCCAACTATTCCGAAGTGAACCTGGGCGCGGCGGAAAAGCAGCTCACCATCTATCTGTTGTGCCTGGCGCTGGTGTCAGTCGGCACCGGCATCGGATCGTTGCTTTGCGAAAAACTGTCGGCACGCACGGTCGAGATCGGCCTGGTGCCGATGGGTGCGCTGGGCATGACCATCTTCTGCATCGACCTGTATTTCGCCCGCAGCGGCCTGGCGCCGGTGGCCGGCATCGGCGCGGCCGAGTTCATCCGCCAGCCGGGCAGCTTCCGCATCCTTGCCGACCTGACTTTGTTCGGCCTGTTCGCGGGTTTCTACGTGGTCCCCCTGTTCGCGTTGGTGCAAAGCCGCACGCCGCGTGACGAACTATCGCGGGTAATCGCCGCGCTCAACATCCAGAATGCCTTGTTCATCGTGGCGGCAGCGGTGCTCAGCCTGGTGCTGCAGCGGGCGCTGGGCTGGAGCATTCCGCAACTCTACCTGGCCACGGGCATCGCCACCGCCATCGTTACCGGCGTAATCTTCATGCTGGTACCCGAATTCCTGATGCGCTTCCTGGCCTGGATATACGTGCGCCTGATGTATCGCGTCACCATCGTTGGCGTCGAGGACCAGGTGCCCGATGAAGGACCGGCGCTGCTGGTCTGCAACCATGTCAGCTACATGGATGCATTGGTCCTGAGCGGCGCGATCCCGCGGCCGATTCGTTTCGTCATGTACTACAAGATCTTCAAGACGCCTGGCGCGGGCTGGATCTTCAAGGCGGCGCGCGCGATCCCGATCGCCGGTACGCGCGAAGATCCACTGCTGATGGAGAAAGCCTTCGAGGAAGTCGATGCCGCGTTGGCTGCCGGCGAACTGGTCTGCATCTTTCCAGAGGGCGCTTTGACCCGCGACGGCGAAATCGCGCCCTTCAAGTCGGGCCTCGAGCGCATCCTGGCCCGACGACCCGTGCCGGTGGTGCCGCTGGCATTGAAGGGGATGTGGCTGAGCATGTGGAGCAAGCGCGATTCGCGGCTTGGCCGCCTGCGCCTGCCACGCCGCTTGCGCGCAAATGTGGAAGTTGAAGCGGGTCCGGCCATCGCCGGCAACGACGCGACGGCAGAAATGCTGGAAGCTGAAGTGCGCGGGATGCGCGGCGACCGTGCCTAGTTGACGAAGCCTGCCACGACGAAGATGGCCAGCACGGCCAGCCACAGCAGCAACACGCGCCATACCAGGCTCATAGCGTCACGCAACTCCAGCAAGGCTGGCGCCTGCGCGGGGCCGTCGATCGCGTAGGCGTCTTCTTCCGCCAGTTCGCAGACCACGCTCGCGCGCGCCGCCGCGCCAAGGAAGCCGATATCCAGGCGCATGCCGCCATCGGCATGCCAGTCGCGCCACGCGCCCAGCACACCGTCGAAATTCGCAGCCAGCGCAAGCCCGAAGGTCATCAGGTGCGCGACCGGCCAATCGAGGATCGCAACGAAAAGTTTGGCGGCCTGCGCCTGTGCCGGGGACAACACCCGTTGCGCTTCGCCTTGCGCAGCCAGCGACACCAGCCGGTACAACAGCGCGCCGGCCGGACCCAGCAGCAGGAACCAGAACAACACGCCGAACCAACGCCACAGCGCGCAACGGAATACCGCCTCCACCAGGGGGGGACCTTCGATGACCGGTTCGCCGCCTTCGGGAAAAAGCGCCGCCGCCGCTGCGCGCCGGTCGGTCGCGTTGCGGGCTTCGATCACCGCGTCCACATCCAGGTCGAGGTCGCGCGGCCCCCAGGTATAGATCAGCACGGCCAGCGCAAAGCCGAACAGCGGCAAGCCATAGACATGGTCGGCCAGCAGCCACTGCAGGGCGCCGACCAGTCCGATCGGCAAGCCCACCGCCAACAGCAATCCGAACCGACCTCGCCAAGCGCTCTGGCCTGCGAACCATCGGCCCAGCCAGTGTAGCCAGCTTACAAACCAGCCATAGCGACGAAAGCTGATCAGGCCGGGCGCCACATGCCCCAGCACCAGCGACAGTACAACGGCAATGAGGGTCAGGGCCATGTCACGATTTCAGTAGGCATGGGCCGATTGTAGTCCCAAGTTTTAGCCTAGTGCCGGGACAGCCAATCGTCGATCAACCAGCGCGAGATGGACATTCGTGGCGAACTGATCATCTCGCCCGCGGCCATCTGGCTGCGGATTTCGGCGGCGGTGAACCAGCGCGCGTCCTCGAGCTCGGCACCGACATTGACCGGTTGCGGGTCGGCCTCGGCGCTGAATCCCAGCATCAGCGCGGCCGGGAAGGGCCACGGCTGCGACGCGAGGTATTGGCAGGACCGGATGCGGATCCCGGCTTCTTCCATTACTTCGCGGGCCACGGTCTGCTCCAGCGACTCGCCAGGTTCCAGGAAGCCGGCCAGCACCGACCAGCGCTTTTCGGGCCAGCTTGCCTGGCGGCCCAGCAACAGGCGCTCGCCGTCGCTGACGGCAACAATGATGGCCGGGTCGGTGCGCGGGTAGTGTTCAACGGCGCAATGCACGCAACGAGCAACGAATCCGCCGCGCACGAACTGCAGCATCTGGCCGCAAATACCGCAGAAACGGTTGCGTTGCTGCCAGTGCAACAGGGCGCGGGCCTGCGCATAAGCCGAGGCCGGCAGGGCCGGCCAGCGCGCAGCGGCGCTGCGCAGGTCCAGGCTCAGCGGGGGCGGCTAGAGTACGGCGCTCGCCGCCACGGCAAACCAGGCGAACTCACCCTCGTCCAGACCCAGGAATACCGCCGCATCAGGTCCCCGACCAACCAACTGGTCGCCGACAAGAAACAGTGGTTCGTCCTCGCTGCCCGAAAACAGGATGCGGCCGTCATCGTCCACCAGCAGCACGCGTGCGCCCGGCCAGTGCCGGTGCAGCGCGTCGAGGTCTTCGCGCAGGTGCTCGGCCCGGTCAAGGCCGGGGTGCTGGAACGCGTATTGCCGAGGGGCTTGGCTCACACCGAAAAGCTGCTGCCGCATCCGCAGGTGGTTTTGGCGTTGGGGTTGCGGATGACGAACTGCGCGCCTTGCAGGCTTTCGCGATAGTCCACTTCCGCGCCCATCAGGTACTGCAGGCTGAGCGGATCGACCAGCAGCGTCAC